>NZ_BAAASL010000013.1:0-193071 GCF_039532865.1 Streptomyces luteosporeus | reverse complement strand
GCATCAAGCGCAACGTGATGCGTGAGTCCACCGGTAACCCGCGTGCGATCAACGACTGGGACGTCAACGCCGTCAACGGTGTCCCCTCGAAGGGTCTGCTGCAGATCATCGACCCGACGTTCAAGGCCTACCACGTCGACGGCACGTCCTGGGACATCTACGACCCGGTCGCCAACATCGTCGCGTCCTGCAACTACGCCGCCGACAAGTACGGCTCCATGGACAACGTCAACTCCGCCTACTGATCAGCCCCACAATCGCAGACAGCTCTCTCAACGCCGCCGGTGTCAGCCGGCGGCGTTGTAGCGCTGCAGGTACCTCGCGAAGCGCTCCAGGTCGGCGTCGTCCCAGTCGGTGAAGCGGTCCTCGAAGATCGCCCGGCGCTGCCGGTGGGCCTCCGCGAGCAGCCGCAGGCCGTCCTGCGAGGGGCGCAGGATCTGCCCGCGCCGGTCCTCGGGGTCGACTTCGCGCACGATCAGGCCGAGGCGTTCCAGGACGGCGGTCTGCCGGCTGACGGTGGACTTGTCGAGCAGGAAGTGGTCGGCGAGGTCGGTGCCGCGGCAGCCGCCGGTCGCCTCCAGGTGGTCGAGCATGCTGTAGGTCACCAGGGACAGCTCGGGGTGGATCTGCGCGGCCTTGTGCCGGGCCCGGCGGGCGAACGCGGTCAGCTCGCGCTGGATGGTGCTCAGGGTCACATCGCGGTCCGGCATATCTCCACCTTCCAATCGGTTGCATAATACATTCAGTATTGGTTGCATTTACCAACCTCTGAGACCCTCGCACCGCCGGAGGAGCCCCCGCTCATGACCGCTCACGCCGCCCACGGGCCGCGCCACCACCTCAAGCACGTGGCCGTGCACCTCCTGACCCCGCTGCTGATGTGCCTGGGCATGGGCCTGGCCTACCTCGGCGCCTTCCACTCCCCCGAGCCGCACGGCATGAAGGTCGCCGTCGTCGGCAGCACCGCCCGCACCCAGGTCCTCGCCCAGACCATCAAGGACAGGGCCGGCGACGCCCTGGACGTCACCACCGTCGCCGACCGCGCCACCGCCGTCCGGCAGCTGCGGGACCGCGAGCTGGCCGGCGCGTACGTGCCCGGCGCCGAGCACCCCGAGGTGCTGGTGGCGAAGGCCGGCTCCGACACCACCGCCACCGCCGCCACGGCCGTCTTCCGCAGCGTCACCGACCACCAGGGCGTGCCCCTGAAGGTCACCGACCTCACCACACTGTCCTCGGGCGACCCCACCGGGCAGGGCATCTTCTTCCTGCTCGTCGCGCTGAGCATCGGCTCGTACGGCAGCGTGGCGGCCATCGGCGCGGCCGGTGCCGCCCTGAGCCTGTGGACCCGCGCGGCCGTCGGCCTGGCCGTCTCCTTCGTGGTCAGCGCCATCGGCATGGCCCTCGCCGGCCCCGTCTTCCACGTCGTCGACCACGACTACGCCACCGTGTGGGGCATGGCCTGGCTCTACTCCGCGGGCGTGATCGCCTTCGGCATCGGACTGCACACGTTCCTCAAGCGCTGGACGACACTGACGATGATGGTGCTGTTCGTGATGCTGAACTTCACGACCTCGGGCGGCGTGTTCCGCCCCGAGCTGCAGAACGGCTTCTTCGGCTCCCTGCACGCCTTCTGGAACGGCGCCGGCTTCGTCGAGGGCGCCCGCTCGCTGCTCTACTTCGACGGCGGCGCCGGCTTCGACGGCCGCGTGCTGTCGCTGTTCGTCTGGCTGGCCGGCGGCGTGGCCCTGCTCGCCGTGGCGGCCGCGGCCGAGAAGCGCCGCGCCCGGCCCCGCCTGGCCGCCGTACCGGCCGCCGCCTGATCCCCTCCCCCCCCTTTTGGAACGTCTCCCGGAACGAGGCACCATGTCGCACCCCACCCCCGCCCCCACCCCCGAACGGCCCGCCGAGGCCGTCGCCCGGCTCCGCGCCGCCTTCCGCACCGGCCGCACCCGGCCGCTCGCCTGGCGCACCGCCCAGCTGCGCGCCCTGCGCACCCTGCTCACCGAGGAGGCCGCGGCGCTCGCCGACGCGCTCCACCGGGACCTGGGCAAGAGCGCGTACGAGGCCCACCGCACCGAGATCGGCTTCACGATCCGGGAGATCGACCACACCCTGGAGCACCTCGGCGACTGGCTGCGGCCGCAGCCCGCGGACGTGCCGGAGCACCTGGCGGGGGCGAGCGCCTGGACGCAGTACGACCCGCTGGGCGTCGTCCTCGTCATCGCGCCCTGGAACTACCCGGCCCAGCTGCTGCTGACCCCGCTGCTGGGCGCCCTCGCGGCGGGCAACGCGGTGCTCGCCAAGCCCAGCGAACTGGCCCCGGCCACCTCCGCCGTCCTCGCCCGCCTGCTCCCGCAGTACCTCGACGCGGACGCGGTGGCCGTCGTCGAGGGCGGCGTGCCCGAGACCACGGAGCTGCTGGCCGAGCGCTTCGACCACATCTTCTACACCGGCAACGGCACGGTGGGCCGCATCGTGATGGCGGCCGCGGCCCGGCACCTGACGCCGGTCACGCTGGAGCTGGGCGGCAAGTCACCGGTCTTCGTCGACCGGGGCACCGACCCTCAGGAGGTGGCGCGGCGCCTGGCGGCCGGCAAGTTCCTCAACGCGGGCCAGACGTGCGTGGCCCCCGACTACGTCCTGACCGACCCGGAGACCGCCCGGGCCCTGGAGCCGGCCCTGGCGCGTGCGGTGGAGGAGCTGTACGGCCCCGACCCGGCGACCGGCGACCGGTACGGGCGCATCGTCAACGAGCGCCACTTCGACCGGCTGACCGCGCTGCTCGGCTCCGGCCGCGTGGTGACGGGCGGCGACAGCGACCGGGAGACGAAGTACATCGCCCCCACCGTCCTGGCCGACGTCGACCCCGACGCGCCCGTGATGCAGGAGGAGATCTTCGGCCCCGTCCTGCCCGTCGTCACGGTGCCCGGTCTGGACGAGGCGATCGCCTTCATCAACGACCGCGACAAGCCGCTCGCGCTGTACGCCTTCACCGACTCGCCCGCCGTGCGCGAGCGCCTGGCGGCCGAGACGTCGTCGGGCGGCCTGTCCTTCGGCCTGCCGCTCGCCCACCTCACCGTCCCGGAACTGCCGTTCGGCGGCGTGGGCGAGAGCGGCATGGGCAACTACCACGGCCGCTACTCCCTGGAGACGTTCAGCCACCGCAAGGCCCTGCTGGCCGAGCCGCCGCGCTGAGCAGCCGGGCGCCTGCCGGGAGCCGGCCGAGCTGGATCGATCAAGAGCATTGTCAACGCTGGAAGGCCGAAGGCGATGCGGGCCCGGGTAACCGGCTCAGCAGGCTGCCCACGCCTCGCATCGGACAACAGCCTCTGCGAAAGAGCGGGTCTGCGACCTGCGGCGGACCCGCCAGCTCAGGCCCCGGATCGGCCCGATCGCGGGACTGCCGGTATCCACCGTGCACCGCATCCTCACCCACCATCGACTGAACCGGCTCTCCTGGCTCGACCGTCCGACCGGCACCGTGATCCGCCGCTACGAACATGCCCCCGGCGAGCCGATCCAGTTCGAGGTGAATTCCACCGACGACTACTCCCGCCTCACCCACAGCGGAATCCACCCTGACGAGAAGCTGCGGGTCAATTGCACCTAGATCCGCACCTTGCTGCCGGGCTCGCCGACGCCGGTGGCATAGGTGCCGGCCTCGGTCCAGCGCTGGGAGGCGTTCAAACCGTTGTTGATCCACGCCTTCATAACGCCGTCGTCCTGCAGGACCAGGTAGTCGGCCCTGCCGTCACCATCGACGTCCGCGAAGCGGACCTTGTCACCGGACTCACCGACGCTGCTCGCGAAGTCCGCCACCTCGGTCCACTTACCCGAGCCCGGCTCACCGTCATTCGTCCAGGCCCTGACCGAACCGTCGTCCTGGACGACCAGGTAATCGGCCTTGCCATCACCGTTGATGTCGGCGAAGCGAACCTTCTCCGCCGACTCGCCCACGCCCGAGGCGAAGGCGACGGGGTCCGACCAGCCACCGTTTCCGGTACCGCCCTTGTTGATCCAGGCCCGCACCGATCCGTCGTCCTTGACGACGAGGTAGTCCGCCTTGCGGTCACCGTTGACGTCCGCGAAACGGACTCTGCCGCCCGCCTCGTCGACCCCCGTGGCGAAGGTGCCGAATTCGTCCCACCGGCCCGGTCCGCTGCGGCCGTTGTTCACCCAGGCCTTCACGACCCCGTCGTCGTGGACCACGAGATAGTCGACCAGACCGTCGCCGTTGATGTCGGCGAAGCGGACCCTCTCCCCCGGCTCGCCCACACCCGAGGCGAAGGGGAGGGGGTCGGACCAGGTGCCACGACCGGTCCCTCGCTCGTTGATCCACGCCCTGGCCGAGCCGTCAGGCTCGACGACGAGGTAATCGGCCTTGCGGTCGCCGTTGATGTCGACGGCGTAGTCACCCCAGACCTTCGCGGGCTTGATGTCGACGTGGGGGCGGATCCACCCGTCGGCGGCCGCGCGGGCGAGCCCGCTGGAGAAGGCTTCCGCCATCTTCGCGTAGCCGCTGGCATTGGGGTGGGTCCCATCGGAAAGGTCGCGCGTGGTGACCGCGTCCATGCCGACGAAACCGACGTGTCGGCCCTTGGCCTGCCGCGCGGCGACCAGCTTGGGAACCGCCGCGTTGAACGCCTCGACACGCTTCTGGACGGTGGGGTCCGCAGACGGTACGAGAGAAGCGACCAGAACCGTCATGTCGGGGGCAGCCGTGGTGATTTTGTCGATGAGCGCGCCAAGTCGAGCGGGTGCCCCATCCACCCGATCATTGCTGCCCATGTCATTGGTCCCTATGTGGAGCAGCACCACGTTGGGCTTGGCCATCGACAGCCACGTCTCGACGCAGGAGGAGAGGTCGGAGATCCTCCAGCCGTAGTGCCCCTCGTGGTCCAGATCGACGCCGGGCAGCTTGCCGTCCCTGCGGGAACCCACGAAGTCCAGGGAATCGGCATGTCCGCCCAGCCGCTTCCACAAGTCACCGCGGTAGCCGGTCCCGCCGGAGTCCGCGCTGCCCGTCCCGAAGGTGATCGAGTCGCCGAGCGGCATCACCGCGAGCCGGGGGACCTTCCAGCCCTTCACGTCGGCAGTGTTCACAAGCGGACGGTCGGCGCCGGCCGCGCGGGCGGAGGGCACGTCGACGGACCACGCGCCGGCGGTCAGCAGGCCCGCGGTCAGAGCGGCGGCGACGGTGCCGGCCTTCATACGCAGAGCGAGGTGGGATGTCGTGCTCAAGTGCATGTCCTTGTTCCTAGAAGTGCGCATCGCGCTGCGGGGCTTGTGCCGACGTGTTCGGCACAAGCCCCGCAGAGTTCCGATCCGGGTTACTTGAGGAGATCCACCTCAGTGTGGGTACCGGCGGCGTCGACGGACGGGTACAGGCTCACGTTGCCGTCCTTCCAACGCACCAGAACGTCACCGGCACGGTCGTTGGCCGTGAAGGCACCCCCGGCCAAGGCCCGGGCGTAGTCCCACGAGGAACCCTGCTTCCGGATCTTGATCTCGTCGTGGAAGCCCGCAGTGGCGCTGACGCCCGGGTAGATGCTGGCGGAGCCGTCCTTCCAGCGGACCATGAGATCTGCGGTCGACTTCCCCGTGAACTCACCCGAGGTCATCTGCTCGATGTTCTGCGCGGCTGCGCCCTTTTTCAGCAGCTCCTTCTCGGAGCCGAGCCCGTTGGTGCCGAGGTCCTGGAACATGGAGACGGAGCCGTCCTGCCAGACCACGAGCATGTCGTCACGCAGCGGGTTGTCCGTGTACCGGCCGACAGTGATGTGCTGGGCGTAGGTCTTCCAGGTCTCGCTGCCCTCCTTACGCAGCTCCTTCTCCTCGCTGAAGCCGTTCTGGTTGACGTGCGGGAACCACGTCACGTGCCCGTTTTGCCAGCCGACCACCAGGCCGTCACTGCCGCTACCCGTGAAGTTCCCGGCAGCGACGTGCTTGGCAGCGCCCCAGCCGGACCTTCCGATGACGTATTCGGAGGTGAAGGGGCCCTTGGGGTTGTTGGTTTCGGCACCCTGGAAGAGGCTGGCCGAGCCGTCTTCCCAGGCCACGAACAGGTCCATGTGCCGGCTGCCGCCGAGCGATCCACCAGTGAAGTAGCCAGGCACCAAGTGCTTGGCTTTCGTCCAGTCCTTCCCGCGCAGAACCGCAGCGTTGTCCCGGTTGACCACGGTCTGGACCCAGGCGGCGACATCGTCGGTACGGGCCGAGAGCGCATCCGTACGCGTCTCCTTGCCGTCCACGCCCAAGCAGCCGCCCTGCCAGGACCGGCTGTTGACGCCGACGAGCTCAGCACGGCCGCCCACCTCGCGGAACAGCGGACCACCAGTGTCACCCTGGCAGACGGCAGCGCCGGAGGACTTGCCGGCGATCTGGACCGTGGCGCCCTTCACGGCGCTCACACTGAAGGTCGCCTGGTGCAGGAGATCCGGCACCCACTCGTCCTTCGTACGGCCGTAGCCCGCGGTCCGCAGCTCCTCGCCCTCCAGCGGCGCTCCGGAACCGACGCTGAGGGGGGTAATGCCCGTCACCGGCCTGGCCAGCTTGGCCATCACGACGTCGCGGTCGTCACGGGGGACGATCTCGATGACGTCCACGACCGTCCCGACTTCCCGGGTGAGGTCAGAACGACCTATCGTGGCCCTCGTCTTGAAAGCGGGAGTACCGGCCGCCACCTTGGTGGATCCGTTGGGTGCCTCGGCGAAGCAGCTGGCGGCACTCACCAGCCACTGGGACGAGACCAGCGCAGCCGAGCAGCTCCGCGCGACGTGCGCGTCGTCCCCCTTGGGGAACATCTCGAGCTTGGCCGCGAATCCGTAGGAGTCCTTGACCGGATCGCCCACTACGGCATGCGCAGGAGCAGCCGTGAGTACACCCGCCGCGACCGCGGACAGGACCACTCCCGAAACCCACCCTGTGCGTAGATGTCTGGCAGACATGTCGTTCTTCCTCGCTATTCATCGGCGCCTGCCGTCACCGCCGACACGGACGACGAACCTGCTCCTGACGACGGCGCGGACGACACGGTTTGGAGAAGGGCCCTTGCCCTATTCGTACGAAAATGAAGTGATCAACGTCACCAACAGTCGGTTGTGCCGCCGACCGTGCTCGCTTCCAGCGCAGCGGAGCGCATTCGATGTCCCCCCGATTCGCCGAACGGCGCGCGTCTTCCTCACGCAGGCCAGTACATCGACCGCGGAGCGCTCATTAGTAAAGCATATGGTGAGATCTTGATAAAAGAGACGCTAGTTACTCCTGAGCTAGCCACAGCTATGTCATATCGGGCGACCCAAGCGGCATCCGGGCAGACGTCTTTCCCGCCAGCTCCTGAGGCCCCGTCATGCGGGTGGCCGTTGCAGCCACCGGGCGGGGGCGCACCCCTCGTACGAAGTGCGCCGCCGCCCGGCGGGTCAGGCGAGGGAGATCAGGTCGCGGTAGTCCTCGCTCCACAGGTCCTCGTCCGCGTCCGGCAGGAGCAGGACGCGGTCGGGGCGCAGGGCGTCGAGGGCGCTCTCGTCGTGGGTGACCATGACGATCGCGCCGGGGTAGGCGCCCACCGCGGCCAGGACCTCGGCCCGGGAGGCGGGGTCGAGGTTGTTGGTGGGCTCGTCCAGCAGCAGCACGTTGGCGCCGCCGTGGACCAGCCCGGCCAGGGCCAGGCGGGTCTTCTCCCCGCCGGACAGGACGCCCGCGGGCTTGTCCGCGTCGTCCCCGCCGAAGAGGAACGCGCCGAGGACGTGCCGGGCCTCGCCGTCCGTCAGGTGCGGGGCGGCGGCCGCAAGGTTCTCCCGGACGGTGCGGGCCGCGTCCAGCGTGTCGTGCTCCTGGGCGAAGTACCCCAGGCGCAGGCCGTGCCCGTGCACCACCCGGCCGGCGTCCGGGGCCTCGGCGCCGGCCAGGATCCGCAACAGGGTGGTCTTGCCGGCGCCGTTGAGGCCGAGGATCACCAGGCGGCTGCCCCGGTCGACGGCCAGGTCGACGCCGTCGAGCACGCGGTGGTCGCCGTAGGACTTGGCCAGGCCGACCGCCCCCAGTGGCGTGCGGCCGCACGGCGCGGGCTCGGGCAGCCGGATGCGGGCGGTGCGCTCGGTGCGCCGGGCCGGCTCCAGGCCGGCCAGCAGGCGGTCGGCGCGGCGCGCCATGCTGCGGGCCATGACGGCGGTGGCCGAGCGGGCCTTCATCCGGTCAGCCTGCGCGTGCAGGGCCGCGGCCTTGCGCTCGGCACCGGCCCGCTCCCGGGTCCGGCGCCGTTCGTCGCTCTCGCGCTGGGCGAGGTAGGTGTGCCAGCCGGTGTTGTGGACGTCGATGGTCGCGCGCGTGGGGTCCAGGTGGAAGACGCGGTTGACGACGTCGGCGAGCAGAGCGGTGTCGTGGCTGATCACCACCAGGCCGCCCTGGTGACCGTGCAGGAAGGTGCGCAGCCAGGCGACCGAGTCGGCGTCCAGGTGGTTGGTGGGCTCGTCCAGCAGCAGGGTGCCGCCGTTTCCGGCGAGCCCGGCGAAGAGGATGCGGGCGAGTTCGACGCGGCGGCGCTGGCCGCCGGAGAGGGTGCCGACCGGCTCGGTCAGCACGCGGTCGGGCAGCCCGAGCCCGGCCGCGACGCGGGCGGCCTCGGCCTCGGCGGCGTACCCGCCGCCGGCCTGGAAGGCGGCCTCGGCGCGCGCGTAGGCGGCCATGGCGCGTTCCAGCTCGGCGGGGCGCGCGGCGCGGGCCATCGCCGCCTCGGCGGCGCGCAGCGCGCGCAGGGCGCGGTCGAGGCCGCGGGCGGAGAGGATGCGGTCGGTGACGGTGACGGCGGGGTCGGCGGCGCGGGAGTCCTGGGCGAGGAAGCCCACGGGCCCGGTGCGGGTGATGGTGCCGGCGGCCGGGCCGGTGGCGCCGGCGAGGGCGGTCATCAAGGTGGTCTTGCCCGCGCCGTTGCGGCCGACCAGGCCGATGCGGTCGCCGGGGGAGACGGTGAAGGAGAGGTCGGACAGCAGCACGCGGGCACCCGCGCGCAGCTCGACACCGCGAACGGTAATCATGAGGTAACGCTCCGAAACAGCGAGAGGACACACTTCTGGCGTGGAAGCGGGTCCTCGGCTAGGAGATTCGGGGCGTAGACATGCCCCCCACGGTAACGAGCGCCCCGCAAGGGGCGCATCCGCTTTTCCCGGCGACCGCATCGCCTTCACCCGGGCGGGCGGCCACCGGGCCCGTACGTCGTCGTCACCGGCACCCGGCGGGCAGGCGCCGGTAACGTGCTGCGGCGTGAGGCGTTCCCCGGGGGCGTTGACGGCGGCGGCGACCGCGATGGCAACGGTCGTCGCCCTGTCCGGCGTCCCGGCGCCTGCCGCCGCGACGGTGCCCGGCGGCAGTCCCTGCGACCGGCTGCGGGCCCTGTACGGCTCGGAGAACCGCACGATGCCCACCCGGGCACACGTGGTGGCCCTGACGTTCAATGCCGCATGGGACGTGGAGGGGATCGACACGGTGCTGGACGTGCTGCGCCGGCGCGGCGCCCCCGCCACGTTCTTCCTCACCGGCGACTTCGCCGACCGCCACCCGTCCGCCGCCCGCGCCATCGCCGCGGCCGGGCACGGCATCGGCAACCACTCCTACAGCCACCCCCACTTCGAGGCCCTGCGGCCGCAGGAGCGCGCGGCGGAGGTCCTGCGCGCAGACCGTGCCGTCCGCGCGGCCACGGGCACCGCTCCTCTGCCGTTCTTCCGCTTCCCTTACGGCGACACCACCCCGCAGGAGATCGCCGAGGTCAACGCCCTGGGGTTCGCCGACATCGAGTGGACCACCGACACCAAGGGGTACCTGGGGCCGGCCCGCGGCATGACGGTCGAGGAGGCCGTCCGGCGGGCACTGGACGCCCTGCGCCCCGGGGAGATCGTCCAGATGCACGTGGGCTCCGACGGGCAGGACACCGTCCTGGACGCCGCGGCCCTGCCGCGGATCGTCGACGCCGTCCGCGCCCGCGGCTACACGATCACCGACCTGCGCAGTCTGCTCGGCACGCGGGCCGCCTGGGCCGCTGCACCTCAGTGCGCCGGACCGCCCGGGCCGCCCGGACCGGCCGGGGCGTAGGCCCGGGCCGCGACGTGGTCGTGCGCGAGGCGGGTGAACGCCCGGGCGGCGGCGCTGCAGTAGGCGTCCGCGCGGGCGAGGAGGGCGACGGTGCGCGTGGGCAGGGGCGGGTCGAGGGGGACGCGCGTCAGGTGCGGGTGGCCGTCGGTGATCGCGTCGGGCAGCACGGTGGCCAGTGGCGTGCGCCGGACGATCTCGATCAGGGCCTGGACGGAGTCGGCCTCCACGGCGATGGGCGGGTGGACGCCGTGGCGGCCGAAGTGGGCGTCGATGTGGCCGCGGGTGGCGAAGTCGCGGCTGAGCAAGGCCAGATGACGGTCGTTCAGGCTCCGCACGGGAACGGGTGCCCGGTCCGCGGCAGCGGTGGTGTGCGGGCCGGTGACCAGGCCGAGGGTCTCGGTGAACAGGGGCGAGGCGCCGATGCCGGGCAGGTGGGCGCCGGGGCCGGTGAACGCGATGCCGAGGTCGAGGTCGTCGGCGAGGAGGGCGGCCTCGATGCCGTCCTGGGTCGTCTCGCGCACGGTCAGGGTGACGCCGGGGTGCGCGTCGTGGAGCGCTGCGGCGAGCGGTCCGACGAGGTAGGCCGTGAACGTGGGCGTGACGCCCACGCGCAGGTCGCCGCGCGAGAGGTCCTGCACGTCGTGGACGGCCCGCTCGGCGGCGGCCAGGTCGCGCAGCGCCCGGCGGGCGTGCTCGACGTAGACCAGGCCGGCGTCGGTGGGCCGCACGGTGCGGCCCGTACGGTCCAGCAGTTGCACGCCGACCATGCGTTCCAGCTGCTTGATCTGCTGGGACAGGGTGGGCTGGGAGATGTGCAGGTCCTCGGCGGCGCGGGTGAAGTTGCCGTGCTCGGCGACGGCGAGCAGGTAGCGCAGGTGACGCAGTTCGAGAGCCATGGAGACAACTATAGGTGTCATCTATGCGATGCATGCTGAACGACTCTTGGACTCTATAGACCCAGCTCATGCATGGTGGAACGCGTCGGCCCGCAAGGCCGGCCGCCACCGAAGGGAGTGACCCATGCATGACCTCGCCGAGGGCGTCGCGCGGTTCCGGCGGGACGTCTTCCCCGCCAAGGAAGGGCTCTTCGCCCGCCTGGCCACCGAGCACCGCCCGCACACCCTGTTCATCGGCTGCTCCGACGCCCGCGTCGTGCCCGAGCTGATCCTGGGCTGCGAGCCCGGGGAGCTGTTCGTCGTACGGACCGCGGGCAATCTCGTCCCCGCCCACGCCCCCGGCACCGACGGCGTGGCGGCGAGCATCGAGTACGCCGTCGCCGTTCTCGGTGTGTCGCGCATCGTGGTCTGCGGGCACTCCGCGTGCGGCGCGATGACCGCGCTCGCCGAGGGACACGACCTCGCCGCCGCTCCGGCAGTCGCCGACTGGCTCCGTCACGCCGACGCCGCGTCGGCCCGGGCCGCCGGCGACGGCGGGACGTCCGCGCTCGTCCGCGAGAACGTGCACGCCCAGCTGGCGAACCTCGCCACCCACCCGCCGGTCGCCCGCGCGCTCGCCCGGGGCACGGTGACGCTGCACGGCTGGGTCTTCGACATCGCCACCGGCCGCGTCACGGACGTGTGCGCCGACGCGTGCGCCGCTCCCACCCACTGATCCCAAGAAGCAGGAAGGCAGAAAGCCCATGATCCACGCCCAGTTCGACCCCACCGCCCGCCGGCTCCTCGCCGCCGCCGCGGTCGAGGCCAAGACCCGCAAGAACCTCACCTGGCAGCAGATCGCCGACGCCTCCGGCCTGTCCGTCGCCTTCACCACCGCCGCCGTGCTCGGCCAGCACGCCCTGCCCGCGGCCTCGGCCGAGGCGGTGGCCGACCTCCTCGGGCTGGACGCCGACGCCGCGCTGCTCCTGCAGACCATCCCCACGCGCGGCTCGATCCCCGGCGGCATCCCCACCGACCCGACCGTCTACCGCTTCCACGAGATGCTCCAGGTCTACGGCACCACGCTGAAGGCGCTGGTCCACGAGCAGTTCGGCGACGGCATCATCTCGGCGATCAACTTCAAGCTGGACGTGCGGAAGGTCGCCGACCCCGAGGGCGGCGAGCGCGCCGTCATCACCCTCGACGGCAAGTACCTGCCGACCAAGCCCTTCTGAGCCCGGGAGACACCATGGACTTCATCCAGCGCACCATCGACCTCGCCCGCCGCAACGTCGAGGAGGGCGGCCGCCCCTTCGCGACCGTCGTCGTCAAGGACGGCGAGGTCCTGGCGGAGAGCCCCAACAAGGTCGCCCAGACCGGCGACCCCACCGCCCATGCCGAGGTCCTCGCCATCCGCGAGGCCTGCCTGCGCGCGGGCACCGAGCACCTGACCGGCACCACCGTCTACGTCCTGGCCCACCCCTGCCCCATGTGCCTGGGCGCCCTGTACTACTGCTCCCCCGACGAGGTCGTCTTCCTCACCACCCGCGACGCCTACGCGCCGTACTACGTGGACGACCGCAGGTACTTCGAGCTCGCCACCTTCTACGACGAGTTCGCCAAGCCGTGGCAGCAGCGCCGCCTGCCGATGCGCCACGAACCCCGCGAGGAGGCCGTGGCGGTCTACCGCACCTGGCAGGAGCGCAACACCGCCACGGCCTGAGGCCGGGGGCCTAGCGGGACGGGGCGGGTGAGGCGTCGCGGTAGAGCCTGAGGTACTCGCCCGTGTGGGAGTGCGGGCTCGCGGCCAGGTCCGCCGGGGTGCCGGTGAAGACGATCTCGCCGCCGGTGTTGCCGCCCTCGGGTCCCAGGTCGATGACCCAGTCCGCCTGGGAAACCACCGCGAGGTCATGTTCGATGACCACCACGGTGTTGCCGCGGTCGACGAGCCCGTTGAGCAGGCCCGTCAGCATGTCGATGTCGGACAGGTGCAGCCCGGTGGTGGGCTCGTCGAGGATGTAGACGGTGCCGGAGCCCGCCAGTCGGTCGGCGAGCTTCATGCGCTGGCGTTCGCCGCCCGAGAGGGTGGCGAGCGACTGGCCGAGACCCAGGTAGCCGATGCCGGTCTCGATGAGGGCGCCGATCTTGGAGCGCAGCGGTGCTTCGGTGAAGAACTCCGATGCCTCGTCGGCCGACATCTCCAGCACGTCGGCGATCGACTTGCCCCGTACCCGGTGCCGCAGCACCGACTCCTTGAATCGCCGGCCGTCGCAGCCCTCGCAGTGAGTGGTGACCGGGTCCATGTAGGCGACCTCGGTGATCAGCACGCCCCGCCCCTCGCACTCCTCGCACGCGCCCTGCGAGTTGAAGCTGAAGAGGCTGGCGGGCTCACCGCTGGCCCTGGCGAAAAGCTTGCGGATCGGCTCCATCAGCTTCAGGTAGCTGGCGGGCGTGGAGCGGGAGGAGCGGGGGATGGGCGACTGGTCGACGAAGACGGCCCCGGGGTACTGGCTGCGGAAGGCGTGGGCGATCAGGGAGCTCTTCCCCGCGCCGGCAACACCGGTCACCGCGGTCAGGACACCGACGGGGACGTCGACCGAAACGTTCTTGAGGTTGTGCACCGAGGCATCCCGCAGGGGCAGGGTGCGCTCGAAACGGCGGGGGCTCGCCTTGATCTCCCCACTGCGGCGCAGGCCGCGCCCGGTGAGGGTGTCGGCGGCGCGCAGCTGCTCGTAGCTGCCCTGGAAGACGATCTCGCCGCCGTGCACGCCGGCTCGCGGGCCGATCTCGACGATGTGGTCGGCGACGGCCATGATGTCCGGGTCGTGCTCGACGACCAGGACCGTGTTGCCCTTGTCGCGCAGGGCGCGCAGCAGGTCGTTGAGACGGCTGACGTCGCGCGGGTGGAGGCCGACGCTGGGCTCGTCGAAGATGTACGTCAGCCCGGTGAGCTCGCTCCCGAGGTGGTTGACGAGCTTGAGCCGCTGGCCCTCGCCTCCGGAGAGGGTGGGGGTGGCCCGGTCGAGGGTGAGATAGCCCAGACCGATGGCCTCGATCTGCTGCAGGGTCTCCCGGATGGTGGCGACGAGCGGCGTGTCGAGCCGTTCCTGCAGCGCCGTGACGACGCCGACGAGGTCGCTGATCTGCAGCTGGGCCCAGTCGGCGATGGTGCGGCCGTCGATCTTCGTGGCCAGTGCCTTCTGGTTGAGCCGGGCGCCGCCGCACATCGTGCACACGCCCTCGCAGATGAACTCGGCAGCGCTCTCCCGCGTGGCTTTGCTCAGGGTCGTCACGTCCCGTTTGAGATGGCGCCGGACGAACCCGTCCACCAGCCCCTCGTACTTGAGCCGGTGCGTGTTGCCGTTGGGGTAGACGACTTCGACCGTTCCCTCGCTGCCGTGCATGAGGGTCTGGAGTTCGTCGGGGGTGTAGTCCGCCAGCTTCTTGTCGGGGTCCAGGCGCTCGTAGTTGGTGTAGAACTGCCGGCTCGTGCTGCCCGGCGCGTACCCGGGGAGGAGGATCGCCCCCTCGTTGAGCGACTTGCTGCGGTCGAGCATGCGGTCGGGGTCGGGGCGCAGGGCGCGACCGAGGCCCTCGCACTCGGGGCACATGCCCTTGGGGTCGTTGAAGGAGTAGAGCCAGGTCTGGGTCAGGCCGCCTTCACCGTGGTTGGCGAACAGCACGCGCATGACGGTGTAGACGTCGGTGACCGTGCCCACCGTCGAGCGGGCATTGCCGCCCAGGGGCCGCTGGTCGACGACCACGGGGGTCGTCAGCTTCGAGACGGCGTCCACGTGGGGCCTCTCGAACTTCGGCAGGTCGTGCCGGATGTTCCACGGGAAGGTGGCGTTGAGCTGGCGTTGGGCCTCGACGGCGACGGTGTCGAAGACCAGGGAGGACTTCCCGGACCCCGAGACGCCGACGAAGACGGTGATCCGGTTCTTGGGAATGGTGAGGGAGACGTTCTTGAGATTGTTCTCGCGGGCGCCGACGACCTGGATGCCTTCCAGGGACACGGCCTCTCCGGCCTGCGCCCGGGGACCGGCCTGCGGGGTGGTACGGGTCACTCCATCGTCCTCTCTCGGACCGACGTGTCACATCTCGTGCTCACGGATGGTGGGGCTCGGGGTCGAGCAGGTTCCTGACGGCCTGCAGCAGCTCGGGGGCCAAGGGGTCGACGGTGGGGGCGAAGCGGGCGACGGGTCGGCCGGTGGGCGACACCACGAACTTCTCGAAGTTCCAGCGGACGTCGCCTGCGTGCCCTTCCGCGTCCGCGACCGGTGTCAGCGCGGCATAGAGGGCATGCCGTCCGGGCCCGTTGACCTCGACTTTCTCACTCAGCGGGAAGTCGACCCGCTGTACGGCGCAGTACTTGGCGATCTCCTGGGGCGTGCCCGGCTCCTGCTCACCGAACTGGTTGCAGGGCACTCCGATGACGACCAGCCCGTCGTCGGCGTACCGCCGGGCGAGCTGGGTCAGGCCTGCGTACTGGGTGCTCAGGGCGCACCGGGAGGCGACGTTGACGACGAGGAGGGTGCGGCCGCGACAGCGGGACAACAGCCCCGGACGGCCGGAGAGTTCGGTGATGTCGATGTCGAAGAGGGACATGCTGAGCACCCTAGGTTCGCCGGGAACTGACGGGGTCGACGTGACGTCGCAGGCCCCTCGAGCAGTGCTCGGGCGGGGTGCAGGCCCACCGGCGGGCGAGCCCGCACCCCAGGGGCGGGGCCGCTACCGGCTGAGCGCCCGGTACTTGCGCACGGCCAGCGGGAAGAAGACCAGGAGGATCAGCAGCGGCCAGACGAAGGCCATGGCCATGGCGTGCTCGGCGATCCAGGACGTACCGCCCACTCCGGGGTTGCCGAAGAGTTCACGGATGGCGTGGGCGGTGGAGGACAGGGGGTTCCACTCGGCGATCGCCGCGAGCCATCCGGGCATCATCTCCGGGGAGGCGAAGGTGTTGGCCACGATGCCGAGCGGGAAGAGCAGGGTGTAGACGGCCGAGGCGGCCTCGGGCCCGCTGATGACGAGGCCGAGGTAGATGCCGACCCACAGCAGGGCGAAGCGCAGCAGCAACAGCAGGCCGAAGGCGCCCAGCGCCTCGGCGAAGCTGTTCTGCCAGCTCCATCCGGCGACGGCTCCGCAGCCCATCAGGATGAGGAGCACAGCGGTGCTGTAGAGCATGTTGACCACGCTCTGCCCGATGACCACCGAGGCGGCGGACATGGGCATGGAGCGGAAGCGGTCGGTGACGCCCTTGGAGGCGTCGGCGGTGACGCCGGCCATGGTTTCGCCGATGCCGAAGGCCATCGACATCACGAACATGCCGGGCATGAGGAACTCCCGGTAGTTGCCGCCGCCCTCGACCTGCATGCCGCTGCCGAAGATCCCGCCGAAGAGCAGCACCATCAGGATGGGGAAGAGCAGGCCGGCGAGGATCTGGGTGGGGTTGCGCACCCAGTGGGACAACCCGCGCAGGGTCAGGGTCCACGAGTCCGCGAGGACCCAGCCCAGCCGGGCCGGCAGGCTGGTGGGGACCTCGGGGGTGGCGATCACTGCCATCGGTGGGCGGCCTCCTTCACGGTCGGCCCGGCCGGGGCGGCCGGTGGCACGGAGGGGGTGGGCGCGGCCGAGGTGCCCGCCCGGTTTCCCGTGAGGTTCAGGAACACCTCGTCGAGGGTGGGCCGCCGCAGGGCGATGTCCTCAGCCTCGATTCCCGCGTCGCCGAGCGAGCGGGCGACTGCCGTGAGGGCGGCGACCCGGTCGTCGGCCGCCACACTGATCCGCCGGTTGTCGCGGTCCACTTCGGGGTCCGCGTGCAGGAGCGAGGCGATCATCTCGGTGGCGATGCCGAGGTCGTGGTCGCGGCGCAGGACGACGTCGACACGGTCACCGCCGACCTTCCTCTTCAGGTCGTCGGGGGTGCCGGTCTCGATGACCTTGCCGCTGTCGATCAGCGAGATGGTGTCGGCGAGCTGGTCGGCCTCGTCGAGGTACTGGGTGGTCAGCAGGACGGTACGGCCCTCCGCGACCAGTCCCCGCACGGACTCCCAGACGTCGTTGCGCCCCCTGGGATCCAGTCCTGTGGTGGGTTCGTCGAGGAAGAGGACCGAGGGGGCCAGGATGAGACTGGCCGCCAGGTCCAGGCGGCGGCGCATGCCTCCGGAGTACTGCTTGGCCGGCTTGTTGCCGGCCTCGGCCAGGCCGAAGCGCTCCAGCAGCTCGTCCGCCCGGTGCTGGGCGCTTCGCTTGCCGATGTGGTAGAGCCGGCCGAACATCACGAGGTTCTGCCGGCCGCTCAGCTCCTCGTCGACCGCCGCGTGCTGGCCGAGGAGTCCAATGCGGTACCTCACCTGGGCGGATTGCGTGGCGACGTCGTACCCGGCGACCCGGGCGACCCCCTCGTCGTAGCGCAGCAGCGTGGAAAGAATCCGCACCGCGGTGGTCTTCCCGGCGCCGTTGGGGCCCAGCAGCCCGTAGACGACACCGCGCGGGACCTGCAGAGTGAACCCGGCGAGCGCCTCCTTGTCGCCGTATTTCTTCCGTAAGTTCTCGGTCTCGACCGCCAGGTCGGTCCCCATGCCCACCCCTTCAGTGGTTGCTCAAATTTGGGTACCCGGCGAGCATAGGGCAGTCGACTTCGGGTGTTCAAGTTTTAGTATCCCGGGCCGGCGACGCGCTCCCGCGCCTCCCAGTGGTCCCGGTTGGCGGCGTACCACGCCACGGTCTCGCGCAGCCCCTCGTCCAGCGAATGCCGTGGTGCGTAACCGAGTTCGCGGCGGATCTTCGCGTCGTCCACCGCGTACCGCAGGTCATGGCCCTTGCGGTCGGTGACGTGTTGCACCAGGCTCCAGTCGCGTCCGCACAGGTCGAGCAGGCGCTGCGTCATCTCCTTGTTCGTCAGGTGGGTACCGCCCCCGATGTTGTAGACCTCGCCGGCCTTCCCCTCGTCCAGGACCAGCCGTACGGCGTGGCAGTGGTCGTCGACGTGCAGCCATTCCCGTACGTTCCCCCCGTCGCCGTACAACGGCACCGGCTCCCCGTCCAGCAGTCGTGTCACGAACAGCGGAATCAACTTCTCGGGGTGCTGACCGGGGCCGTAGTTGTTCGCGCAGCGGGTGATGCGCACGTCCAGCCCGTGCGTACGCCAGTAGGAGCGGGCCACCAGATCGGCGGCCGCCTTGGACGCGGCGTAGGGGGAGTTGGGCAGCAGCGGCTCCTGCTCCGTCCACCGCCCCTGCGCAAGGGAACCGTAGACCTCGTCGGTGGAGATGTGCACGAACACGCCCACGCCGTGCCGCAGCGCGGCCTCCAGCAGCGTCTGTGTGCCCAGGACATTGGTGCGCACGAACGGTGCCGCTCCCTCGACCGAGCGGTCGACGTGCGACTCCGCGGCGAAATGCACGACGGCGTCGTGGCCGGGGAAGACCCGGTCCATCAGGGCAACGTCGCAGACGTCCCCCTGCACGAAGGTCAGCCGGGGATGGTCAGGGGGCAGGTTCCGTCGTGTGGCCGCGTACGTCAGCTTGTCCACCACGGTCACCCGGTCCTCTCCGTGGCCGGGGTATCCCCCGGACAGGAGCGTTCTGACGAAGTGCGAGCCGATGAACCCGGCGGCACCGCTCACCAGTATCCTCACCTGTTCTCCTCCTTCCGGTGGCCGGCGGCTTCACCGGCCGGTCGCGTGCGCGGCCCGGTGCCGTGCGGTGAGCCTCTCGACAGCGGGAACGACCTCGTTGGGGCTGGGTGCGGCCAGCACGGCGCGCCGCAGGCGGCGGGCACCGCTGCGGAACGACGACTCCTGAAGGACGCGCAGCAGCTTGTCGCGCAACGTCTGCACGGTCAGGTCCTCCGAGTGCAGGTGGAGCCCGGCGCCGATCTCCTCCAGCCGTCTCGCCCGGTAGATCGCGTCCCACATCCAGCCCAGTGCCACTTGTGGCACGCCCTGCGCCGCGGCCGTCGCCCACGTGCCCGCGCCACCGTGGTGCACGATCGCCGAGCAGCTGGGCAGCAGGGCGTGCAGTGCCAGGTGTTCGACGACCCGGGTGTTGTCCGGCACCTTCGGCACCTGTTCCAGTTCCCGGGCGCCCAGGGTGGCGACGACCTCGGCGTCCAGGTCGGCGATCGAGTCGAGCAGTTCGCCGAGGTCGATCGCGTTGGGGAACTCGGTGTCCCGGACGGTCAGTCCGAGGGTCAGGCACACCCGTGGCCGGGTGGGCGGCTCCCGTAGCCACTCGGGCACCACCGCCGGGGCGGGTCCGTTGTGGGGGATGTAGCGCATGGGCACCGTCGGCAGCCCGAGCTCCAGCCGGACCCCGCGCGGCATCTGGTCGATCGACCACTGCCCGGTGACGACGTCCGGGTCGAAGGCACGGCCGTAGTGGTCCAGCGTGCAGGCCAGCCACTCCTCCAGCGGGTCGTCGCGCAGTTGCTCGGTCAGGGCGGCCTGCCTGCGCCGTAGGGTGAGGTGCACGTGCGAGAACAGGTCGGGGAACGACAGCAGCCGGGCGTGCGCGGCGCCGACGGCCTTGGCGGCCACCGCGCCGGCGAACGTGAAGGGCTCCCACAGCACGAGGTCCGGTCGCCAGAACCGGGCGTAGTCGACCAGACCGTCGACCATCGTCGCGTTGTTGATCTGCGAGTAGAACGTTGCCGTCAGGATGGCGTTGGACGCCCGCAAGTAGTCCAGGCTCAGCGCCTCGGGACGCATCTCCAGGTAGTCCCGGTCGAGGTGGTGGGCCAGCATGCCTTCACCGACGGACCTGATGACGTCGTCCAGGCGGTGGTCGTCGCCCACCGGCACGGCGGTCAGGCCGGCCCGCGTGATCGACTCCACGGCGGCCGGCTGGCTGGCGACGCGCACCTCGTGCCCGGCCGTGCGCAGGGCCCACGCCATGGGCACGATGCCGTTGAGGTGGGAGTCCTGCGCGAAGGCGGTCAGCAGCACCCGCACGGCGCTCCTCCTTTCCTGACGTCGGTGACCGGTGCCCTCATGCGACGGGGAACCGCAGGACGCCGCGCAGCTGGGCCGAGCGCATCCGGCGCAGCACGCGGTCGGTACGGCGCAGCCCGGGCCGGGCTCCGGCGAGGGCGACCAGCGCGGCCCGCATCTGGCTGCGCACCAGCGCCCCGGTCACCGCGTCCGCCGGGCCGCCCGGCAGGGACAGCTGCCGGGCGCCGTCGGTGCGGTGGGGGTCGAAGGTGCCGGGGTCGGTGAAGGCCTCCGGGTCACGGTTGGCCGCGTCCAGGAGCACCACCACCCGCGCACCCGCCTCGATCGTCTGCCCGGCCAGCTCGGTCTCCTCGCGCGCGATACGGCTTTCGAAGTGCAGCGGCGGTGCGAAGCGCAGGCATTCGTGGGCGGTGGCGTCCACGAGACCGGGGTCCCGGTGCAGCCGCTCCCAGTGGGCCGGGTGGTCGAGCAGGGTCTCGACGGCGTTGCACAGGGCGGTGGCGCTCGCCTCGATGCCCACGACGACGGCGAGGACGCCGGCGGCGACCGCATCCGGGCGCGGCAGCCCGGCGAGGCCGGCCGCCGCCCCGGAGCGCGTGAGCGACTCGAGCTCCGCCCGCAGTTCGCCCACCGCCGAGAGCAGTGCGCGGGTGACGGGCAGCTGCTGGGGGCAGTTCCCCGCGTCCAGAGCCGGGGCGAGGTCGGTGTGCAGCCGGGACAGCAGTGCGCGCCGGTCGTCGGGGATGCCCAGCAGGTCCGCGACGGACCGGGTCACAGCGGGCACGGCGAAGTCGTGGTAGAGGTCGAACTCGTCGCCGACGCCCTCGAGGACCTCGCGGTGGGCTTTCTCGGCCTCGCCCCTGCGGGACTCGACGGCCTCGGTGCCGAGCAACGGCGCCGCCACGGCGGCCAGCCGGTCGTACTCGGCGGGGTCGAGGTTGAGGAAGGCGTCGTCGAGCGGTACGACGTGGCACAGCTGCGGGTTCTCCCAGACGTCGACGCCGGGGTGGTGCTGCGGCCCCTGGCCCTCGTGCCGGGCGGAGAACCGGTGGTCGCCGAGGATCCGCGCGCCCACCTCGCGGCTCGCGGTGACCCACGCGCCGATGCTGCTGCGGTGCAGGCCCAGTTCGCGGGCCCGTTCTCCGTGCGCGAGCGGGTCGTCGTCCCCTGCGCGCAGCAGCAGCGCGAACGGGTCGCCCTGCGCGCCGAAGATGAACTGGACTCCGCGGATGGTCAGCAGGTGCCGACCCAGCTCACTGTTCGTCTGCTCCGTCAGCATGACACCGTCCTGTGGTAGTGGGGTGGCCGGGTGCGCCGGGAGGTACGGCTGGACGTACGACCGGGGCTGCGGCCGGCTGCGAGCGGATGGATGTGCCGGACCGCGTCGGGGCGGCCCTCGGTGGCCGAAGGGCGCGGCATCGTCCCAGGGGGCGGCCGCTGCGGCGGGAACCGGTGGCGGCGGACCACCGGGCCCGAACGCCACGGACGACGCTAGGCGGGCTGCCTACAGCCCGACTCGACGCGGGCTACACGGCGACGGGCCGGCCCAGCACGGCCGCTGCCGCACGCACGGCGGCCCGGTCCGCATCGCCCGGGCCGGGCCCCGGCGGCAGGAGTGCGAGCACCGCGCTGCGCCCGGAGCGCACGGCGGGGTGGCGCCGGGCCAGCTGGGCGAGCCCTTGGCCCGGGCCGGCCTCGATGAGCAGGAGGTCCTCGGCGAGCAGGAACTCCAGGGCCGGCCAGAACATCACGGGGGCCATCGGCTGCCGGGCCCAGAAGTCCGGTTCGGCCGCCTCCTGCAGGCTCAGCCGCCGGCCGGTGTATCCGGAGACGACCGGGATGCGCGGCGCGGCGACGGGCAGGGCTGCGATGGCCTCGGCCGCCCCCCGCAGAGCCGGGGCCAGCACGGGACTGTGGAAGGCGGTCGTGGCCGCGACGGGGCGGGCAATGAACCCGGCCCCGCGCAGGGCGTCGGCGGCCGCGCGCAGCGGGCCGTCCGGGCCGGCCAGGACGGTCTGGCGCGGTGCGTTGACGGCACCGACGACCACACCGTCGCCGAGGAACGGTGCCACCTCCTGCGGCGAGGCGGCGACGGCCACCATGCCGCCCGGCGGCGCGGCGGCCAGCCGGCCGACGCGGTCGTGGACCATGGCCGCGGCATCGGCGAGGGTGAACACCCCTGCCAGGACTGCCGCCGCGACCTCGCCGATGCTGTGGCCGAGCAGTGCCACCGGCCGTACGCCCCAGCTGAGCACCAGTTTTCCGAGCGCGTAGTCCAAGGCGAACAGCAGCGGCTGGGAGTGGGTCACGTGGTCGATCACCGAGGGCCGGTCCTCGTGCAGCCAGGCACTGCGCAGCCCTGCACCGGATTCGCCCAGGGCAGCCAGGGCCTCGCCCATCGCCCGGTCGAACACGGGCTCGGCTCCGGCGAGGCCGGCGGCCATCCGCACGTGCTGCGACCCCTGGCCCGGCAGGAGCAGGGCGACCGGGCGCCCGGGATTCCCCCGGACCGTGTCGTGCGTCATGCCGCTGGTACCGCCCTCCAGGTGGGCTGCTGCCGTACGTCCACCACGGCGCACGACCAGCTGAATCCGGCTCCGACACTGACCAGCAGGCATGTGTCACCCGGGGTCAGGGCTCCGGTGGTGGCCAGGTGGTCGAGCCCGGCAAAGGGGTCCCCGGCGCCCAAGTGTCCGATCCCGCGGCTCCACTGCCAGGTGCTGCGGGCCGGGTCGATGCCGAACCGGGCGAAGTAGGTCACCTGCAGCCGGCGGCGTCCCAGGTGCGGAAGAACGAACCAGTCGATGTCCTCCAGGGTCGAGCCGGCGTCGGCGAGCGCCTGTTTGATCACCCCTTCCTGGGCGGCGGCCACCCTGGCGACGGTCGGCGACAGGTCGTTGCGGGCGAGGAAGTCCTGCTTGTGCGCCTCCAGGTCGACCACCGTACGGTGGCCGAAGGGTCCGGTGCCGAAGGGGTCGTCCCCCCGGTGCATGCCCTCCAGGTCGGGCGCCGAGACCGATGCCAGGCTGCGCACCCTGGCGAAGCCGTCGTGCCGGGAGACCACGAGCGCGGTGCCGCCGTCGCCGTAGACGGTGCCGGGGTCGCTGCGCCACCGGTCGAAGCGGGGCTCGCAGAACCGGTCCCCGGTGGTGATCAGGGCGGCCGAACGGCCGCTGTCCGCGTGCAGATAGGCCCACGCCAGGTCGAGTGCCGCCATCCCCCCGTTGGAGACCTGCCGGACCTCCATCGCCGGGCACTGGTTGCCGAGCGTCACCCGCTGGATGTACGAGGCCGGCGCCCACAGGTCGAAACCCTGGTAGAAGAAGCTGGCATGCAGCAACAGGTCGATGTCGCCCGGGCCGGCACCTGCCCGTGCCAGCGCGGTGCGGCCGGCCCGGGCCGCCATCTCCGGCGCCGGCTCACTGCGGGAGACGGTCACCGACTCGACCTGCGCGGCCCGCGCGACGGCGGGGTCGCAGCGGCCGTCGGCGACCGCCTCGGCGACGCTCTCCACCGGTGGCAGCCAGGTTCCGGTGGCCGCGATGTACAGTTCCCCGTCGTTCACCCTGTCCCCCCTCCGGCCCGTCCGCGGCCCGTGCCGGGCGCGCGGACCACCATGGCACTGTTGAAACCGCGGAACCCGCGGGCCAGGACGAGCACCGCTGTTCCGGTCAGCGGCCGCGGCCGGTCCACCACGAGGTCCAGCCCGTACTCCTCGGGCACCTGCGCCACGTTCACTGTCGGCGGCACCAGGGCATCGCGCAGGGCCAGCAGCGCGGCGACCAGGTCCAGCGGGCCGGCCCCGGAGTACAGCCGGCCGGTCGCCGTCTTGGGTACGGTGACCGGCACCCCCCGCTCCCCGAAGACGTGGGCGAGAGCCTGCGCTTCGGCCCGGTCCAGGTGTTCCACCGCGGCCCCGTCGGCGAACACCGCACCGATGTCGCCCGGTTCCGCGCCGGCGTCGGCCAGCGCCAGCTCGACGGCACGACCCAGGTTCGGGGGCCGGCCGGAGGCGGGTGGCGGGTCGAAGGTCGCGGCGAAGCCGGCGATCTCCCCGTAGCTGCGCCGCCCCTCGCTCCGGGCCCGCTCCTCGTCCTCCAGCACCAGCATCGCCCCGCCCTCGCCGGGCAGGTGGCCGTCGGCCCGGCGGTCGAAGGGACGATAGGCACCGCTGCTCAGGCGCCCGCTGCTGATCTGGGCCGCCATGCCGTAGGGGCACAGGGAGGAGTCCGTTCCCCCGGTGAGCACCAGCCGGACTCCGCTGCGCACCAGGCGCCGGGCGTGGGCCACCGCATCGAGGCCGCCGGCCTGCTCGGAGACGAACACTCCGGTGGGGCCGCTCATGGCGTGCCGGATCGAGACCTGCCCGGTGTTGACCGCGTAGAACCAGGCGAAGGACATGTAGGCACTGACGCTCTTGGGGCCCTCGCCCCACAGGTGCTGCAACTCCCGCTGTCCGAAGGCGAAACCGCCGGAGGCGCTGGCCGTCACCACGCCGCGCTCCAGCACGGGTACGGTACTCATGTCCACCCCGCAGTCGGCGACCGCCCAGTCGGCGGCCGCCAGGGCGAACTGCGTCATGCGGTCGGTCTGGGGCAGCAGCCGCCCCGGCAGGTGCCCGGCGGCGGAGAATCCGCTCACCTCGCCGGCGCGTTGGGTGGGATAGTGGGTGGGGTCGAAGGAGCGGATGCGGCGGATGGCGTCCTCGCCCCGCAGCGTCGAGGACCAGTACGCCTCGCGCCCCACGCCGGTGGGGGCCACGACGCCCATGCCCGTGACGGCGACCGTGCTCATGCGGCCCGCCCCTCGGGCCGGCGCAGGACCATCGCGCTCTGGAACCCGCCGAAGCCGCTGCCCACGGTCAGCGCCGTCGGCACGTCCTGCTGGCGTGCGGTCAACGGCACGTAGTCGAGGTCGAGTTCGGGGTCCGGGTCGGTCAGGTTCGCCGTCGGGGGCACCACGCCGTGCTCGATGGCCAGCGCGGTGGCGGCGATCTCGATGGCGCCGATCGCACCCAGCGAGTGGCCGATCATCGACTTGATCGAGCTGACCGGCACCGCGTGGGCGTGCGCGCCCAGGCTGCGCTTGAGGGCGGCCGTCTCGTGGACGTCGTTCTGGCGGGTGGCCGTGCCGTGGGCGTTGACGTACGCGACGTCCTGCGGCGCAAGGCGCGCCTCGGCGAGGGCCGCCCCGACGGCCGCGGCCATCTCCCGCCCGTCGGGGCGCAGCCCGGTCATGTGGTAGGCATTGCTGCGCACGGCGTAGCCGGTGATCTCGGCGTGGAGGTGCGCCCCACGGCGTCGGGCCGCCGTGAGCTCCTCCAGCACCAGGATCGCGGCCCCTTCCCCGAGAACGAAACCGTTGCGCGTGCGGTCGAAGGGCCGCAGGGCGGTCGCGGGATCGTCGTTGCGCGGCGAGGTGGCCTTGATGGCGTCGAAGCAGGCCACCGTGATCGGGGAGATCGGTGCGTCGGTGGCTCCAGCGATCATGACGTCCGCGGTGCCCTCGCGGATCAGGGCGGCGGCGTGGCCGACCGCGTCGAGGCCCGAGGTGCAACCGGCCGAGACGACGGTGCAGGGGCCTTCGGCACCGGCTTCCCAGGCCAGTTCGGCCGCCATGGAGCTCGGCACGAAGTGGTCGTACAGGTGGGGGCCGGCGGCGGTGTGGTCCACCAGCCACTGCCGCCCCCGGTCGCTGACGGCCACGTACTCCTCCTCCAGCTTCCGGGTGCAGCCCACGGCGCTGCCCAGGCTGACGCCGGTGCGGTGGGCCGTGCCCGGGTGCGCCGGCAGGGCACTGTCGGCCAGGGCCTCGCGCAGCGCCACCAGGGCGAACTGTGCGGCCCGGTCCAGCCGGGCCGCGTCCGGGCCGCCGATGCCGGCCTCGGCGGCGTCGAAGTCGCACTCGGCCGCGATCCGCGACCGGAAGGGGGCAGGGTCGAAGAGGGTGATCGTACGGGTGGCGGTGCGGCCTTCGGTGATGGTCTCCCAGAATTGCTTGGTGCCGATGCCGCCCGGCGCGACGACGCCGATACCGGTGATCACGACACGTCGTGTCATGTGTGCTCCCCCGCGATGCTCATCCTGTCGAGATACAGATCCGACGCGCTGGTGCTGACCGCGCGCAACGCCTCGGCGTGCGGCCGGAACTCCGGGTGCGCCACCGCCGCGCGAAAGGACTCGACGTCCGCCCAGCGCGCGATGTTGACATAGTTGTGCGGGTCGTCCAGATGGCGCACCAGGGTGTGGCCGAGGAACCCGGGCCGGTCCTTCATGAACCGTGCCGTGCGGGCGAATATCCGCTCGAAGTCCTCCGGGGACGTGCGGAGGGTGAACCTGTTGACGAAGGTGGCCGGGCCGCTGGTGCCGACGGCGGGCTGCTCAGCTGACATGGCAGCGGTCTCCTCATCGTCCGGAAGCCGGGCGGCGGCGTGCGCCGAGGTCAGACTGAACCCTGCGACCCACGCCTCGTGGTGGCCTAGAAGACGAGTGGACCTGCCGGTCCGCGGGGTGGACGGTCAGCCCGGCTGCCGTGTCTCGCCCGCCATCTGGTACGCCCCGGCCTCCAGCCGGTCGATCAGCTCCTGGGTCCATGCCGCCTGGCTGGCCGCGCTGTGCTTCCACAGGCCCAGCAGCTCACGGATGTGGGCGCGCTCCTGCCGTTCGCCCGCCGCCTCGTCGACCCGGCTGACCAGCTCCTCCTGTTCGACGGAGAGCGAGGCGATCCGCTCGCGCAGCAGTGCGACCGCTTCCTGGCGCGGCAGGGCGGGCAGCAGCACCAGTGCCGCGCCCAGCATGTCGGAGCGGTTGTTGCCGTGCCGCAAGGCGTCCTTCAACAGGCGGAAGAACTCCTCCTCGCCGGGCGGTGCCATCTCGTAGTCGACGCGGCCGGGCCACTCCGGGATGTCCGTCGAGTGCAGCAGCCCTTCCTTGGCCAGCTGGCGCAGGGCGTGGTAAATGGAGCCGAACTTGATGTGCGCCCATTCGTCGGCGCCCCAGGACAGCAGCTCCGACCGGACCAGGTAGCCGTGGGCCCGGCCGTGCATCCGCACGACTCCGAGAACCAGCAATCGCGTGGCTGACATCGTCTCCCTACTGAGTGTCCCGGCTTCACCGGCCCCTGTGCCGCGATGCGGCAGGCCATTGGTCCGACATCGAAACGGTAGTACATGACCTGCTGCCCTCCGGTCGGCAGGGGCCGGCCGCGCACCCGGCGGTCGAGCGCCTCTGCAACCGCTCTCGACCCGGGTACGAGGTGACGGCCCGAGGGTGGGAGCAGATCATGACGGGTCCTTCGCCGAATGGGGCTGAGATGCGGGTACTCTTCACCACCTTTGCCGCCAAGTCGCACATGCACGCGCAGGTGACGCTGGCCTGGGCCCTGCGGGCGGCCGGCCACGACGTGCGGATCGCCAGCCACCCCGACCTGGCCGAGGAGATCACCCGCACCGGGCTGACCGCGGTCGGCGTCGGGGAGGAACTGCACCTGGACGAGCAGATGCAGGAGACCCAGGAGAACATCGGCCAGGACGTCGACCAGCTGGAGAGCCAGGCGCAGGTCGGCCTGGACATGAGCGAAACCCGCCCGGAGCGCCTGACCTGGGACTACACGCTCGGGGTGTTCACCGCGATGACGTCCGTGGTGTTCCAGAACTGCTGCTCGGACCGCATGGTCGACGAACTCGTGGACCACTGCCGGTCCTGGAAGCCGGATCTCGTGCTGTGGGACACCATGACCTTCGCCGGGGCGGTCGCCGCCTTCGCCACCGGCTGCGCCCAGGGCCGGCTGCTGTTCGGCATGGACCTGGCCGGGCACATGCGGCAGACGTTCCTGAGGCAGCTGGGCGAACGCCCGCCGGCACTGCGCGACGACCCCTTGCGCGAGTGGCTCACGTGGAGCCTGGAGCGTCATGGCGCCGCCTTCGACGAGGCGGCCGTGACCGGTGACTTCACCGTCACCCCGCTGCCGGAGTCCCTGCGGCTGCCCGTCGACCTGCACTACGTCCCCATGCGCTACGTGCCGTACAACGGCCAGTCCCGGGTGCCCGACTGGCTCGCGAAGCCGCCGGCCGGCCGCCGTGTCTGCATCACCCTGGGCGTGGCGCACCGGGAGGTGCTGGGCAGCGACCGGGCCTCGATCGGCGATCTGCTGGAGGCCGTCGCCGGGCTCGACGACGTGGAGGTGGTCGCCACGCTCAACGAGAACCAGCTCAAGGACTTCGACACCCTGCCCGACAACGTGCGCGCCGTCGACTTCGTTCCGCTGGACGCGCTGCTGCCCAGTTGTTCGGCGGTCATCCACCACGGCGGCTCGGGCAGCTTCGGCACGGCGATGGTGCACGGGGTGCCCCAGCTGATCGTGGTCGACGGCGTGTGGGACACCATCAACAAGTCCCGCTACCTGGAGGAACGCCGGGCCGGTTTGTACGTCCCGGGGAAGCTCAGCGCCGAGGGGCTGCGTGCGCTGCTGGTGCGCCTGCTCGACGAGCCGGTCTTCGCCGCGAACGCCGCCGTCCTGCGGCGCGAGGCGCTCGCGGCGCCGGCGCCGGCGCAGGTCGTGCCGACGCTGGAGCGGCTGGCCGTGGAGTACCGGCGCCGCTGACCTCTCGCCCTACCGTTCGCCGGTCGTCTCCCGGCGTCCCCACTAGCTCCGGACGGTGAACCCACTGATGCAGTTCCGCAGGCTCAAGGTCGAGGGTGCGTACGAGTTCACCCCGCGCCGCTTCGACGACCACCGAGGACTGTTCGTCTCGCCCTTCCAGCAGGAGGCCTTCCGGCAGGCGCTGGGGCGGTCGCACTTCCCCGTCGCCCAGACCAACCACAGCCGGTCACGGCGGGGCACCGTCCGCGGGGTGCACTTCACCGTCACCCCACCGGGCACCGCCAAGTACGTCCACTGCGCCCGGGGCAGGGCGATCGACATCGTGGTCGACATCCGTACCGGCTCCCCCACGTTCGGCCGGTGGGACGCGGTGCTGATGGACCAGGTGCACTTCCGCGCCTCCTACTTCCCGGTCGGCGTCGGGCACGCCTTCGTCGCGCTGGAGGACGACACCGTGATGTCCTACCTCCTGACCGGGGCGTACGTGGCGGAGAACGAGCTGGCCATCGACGTCTTCGACCCCGACCTGGGGCTGGAGGTGCCACGGGGCCTGGACGTGGTGCAGTCCGAGCGCGACCGCACGGCCCCCACACTGGCGAAGGCACAGGCCGACGGCCTGCTGCCGGAGTACGCCGAGTCGGTGCGCCTGGAGGAGCTGCTGTGGCAGTCGTCCGGCCAGGGTGCGAGCTGCTGACCACCATGACCACGATCACGGAGCGCACCGGAACCGTGGCCGTACTGGGTGCCACCGGGTGCGTCGGACGCAGCGTGTGCGACGTGCTGCGGGCCGCCGGGCACGAGGTGCTCGCAGTGGCCCGGCGCCCCGCCCCGCACCCGGTGGCCGACGACTTCGTTCCGCTGGACGTGGCGGCCGCCGCGCCCGGCCGGATCGCCGAACTCCTCGACCACCACCAGGTGGTGGCGGTGGTCAACGCCACGGGAGGCTGGGACACCACCGAGCAGGAGATGACGTACGCCCACGTCGATCTGGTCGACCGACTGGTCGCGGGGTGCGCGCTGGCCGGCCGGCGGATGCGCGTGGTGCACATGGGGTCGATCCACGAGTACGGCCCGGTGCCGGAGGGAACGCGCATCGACGAGGGATGGGCACCGGCCCCCGTGACGCCGTACGGCCGTACCAAGCTGGCCGGCTCCCGGCGCCTGCTGGCCGCGACGGAGGCGGGCCGCGTCGACGGCGTGGTGCTGCGGGCGGTGAACGTGTGCGGTCCGCACACCACGCCGGCGAGCTTTCTGGGGGCGGTCCTGACCCGGCTGCGCAACCGGCCGCCGGGTGAGGTGCTCTCCTTCGACGTGGCCGAGGCCCGCCGGGACTTCATGGACGTACGGGACCTGGCCCGGGCCGCACTCGCCGCGGTGCGCGTCCCCGATCCCGCCCGGGTCGTCAACCTCGGCCGGGGGGAGGCCGTGCCGGTGCGCGACCTGGTCGGCCACCTCCTCGACGCCGCCGGCGCGGGGCCGGAAGCGGCACGGCTGAAGGTTGCCGATGTGCCCAGCAAGGGCGGCAGCTGGACCTGCGCGGACATCCGGCTGGCCGCCCGGACCCTCGGCTGGCGCCCACGGATCCCGCTCCGCGACTCGCTGCGGGCGATGTGGGACGCGGCCGCCGGCACCGCCTCGCACCGGGAGCAGACATGAATGACGCCCTCGCCCTGCAGGACCAGCAGCGCATCGCCGAGTCGGCCGCCCATCGTGACGGGCTGCGCGGCGGCCTCGCCGCGTTCGACGCCTGGTTCGCGGCCTACGGGCGGCAGTGCTACACGCAGGTCGAGCGTGTGCCGCTCGACGAGCTGGACGGCTGGGTCACCGATCCGGACACCGGTGACCTGCACCACCACACGGGTCGTTTCTTCACGGTGCACGGTCTGGAGGTCGGCCGGCCCGGAACGCCCGTGCCGCTGTGGACGCAGCCGATCATCGACCAGCCCGAGGTCGGCATCCTCGGCATCCTGGCCAGGCGGATCGAGGGGGTCCTGCACTTCCTGATGCAGGCCAAGGCCGAACCGGGCAATGCCGGCGGGCTGCAGCTCTCCCCCACCGTCCAGGCGACCCGCAGCAACTACACGCGGGCGCACCGCGGTGGGTCGGTCCCCTACCTGGAGCACTTCCAGGACATCCACCGCCGGCCCGGCGTCCTGGCCGACGTACGGCAGTCCGAGCAGGGCGCGTGGTTCTACCGCAAGCGCAACCGGAACGTGGTGATCGAGACCCGGGACGAGGTCGAGGTGCTCGAAGGGTACCGCTGGATGACGCTCGGCCAGATACACCGGCTGCTCTCCCGCGACGACGTGGTGAACATGGACGCCCGGACCGTCCTGGCATGCCTGCCGTTCACCGGTGCCGGCGGCAGCCACCGTCCCGGGAAGGGGGACGGCGACGGCTTCGCCGCCGCGCTGCGTCGCTCCGGCGAGGCGCAGGCCCCTGCCGTGCACCACATGCGCGACATCTTGAGCTGGATCACCGAGATGCGCACCACCACGGACGTCGCCACGCGCCGCCTCCCGCTCGCCGCCCTGCCTGCCTGGCAGCGCACCCCGCAGCGGATCACGCACGAGAGCGGGGCCTTCTTCGACGTCATCGGCGTGCGCGTCTCCGCTCGTGGCCGCGAGGTGCGCAGTTGGTGCCAGCCCATGATCGAGCCGGCGGACCGTGGGGTCGTCGCCTTCCTCACCCGCACCGTGGAGGGCGTGCTGCACGTCCTGGTGCACGCGCGCGCGGAAGCGGGGTTCGCCGACGTGGTGGAACTTGCGCCCACCGTCCAGTGCATTCCCAGCAGTTACCGGGCCCTGCCCCCGCAGGCCCTGCCGCCCTTCCTGCCCGAGGTGCTGGACGCACCGGCGGAGCGGATCCGGTTCGACACGGTCCTCTCGGAGGAGGGCGGCCGGTTCCACCGCGCCCACAACCGCTACCTCGTGGTCGAGGCATCCGCGGAGGTGCCCATGGACCACCCGGAGTACCGCTGGATGACCCTGCACCAGCTGGCCGGGCTGCTGCGGCACAGTCACTACGTCAACGTCCAGGCGCGCAGCCTCGTCGCCTGCCTGCACAGCCTGTACGGCGCGTGAACGACGCGGTGGGGAGCGGACGGACGTCCCGCTCCCCACCCGGTCGGACACCGGCAGTGCCGCCGGGTCACAGCCCGGCGAGCACCTCGCGCAGCGCTTCGATGACCTTCTCCTGGACGTGCTGCGGCAGCGAGGGGTACATGGGCAGGGAGAAGATCTCCTTCGCCAGCCGCTCGGTGACCGGCAGGTCGCCCTCGCGGTAGCCCAGGTGCGCAAAGCCCGTCATGGTGTGCACCGGCCAGGGGTAGCTGATGTTCAGCTCGATGCCGTACGCCCGGAGCCGTTCGATGACGGTGTCCCGCTGCGGGTGACGGACCACGTAGACGTAGTGGACGTGATCGTTTCCCACCGCGTTCGTGGGAAGGACCAGCCCGGTGCCGGCCAACCCCTCCGCGTAGCGTCGCGCCACCGCCCGCCGGCCCTCGATGTAGGCGCCCAGCCGGCGGAGCTTGCGGCGGAGTATCTCGGCCTGGACCTCGTCCAGCCGGCTGTTGTGGCCCGGGGTGCTGACAACGTAGTACCTCTCCTCCATGCCGTAGTAGCGCAGCCGGCGCAGGGCAGCCGCGGTTGCGTCGTCGTCGGTCAGCACGGCGCCACCGTCGCCGTAGGCGCCGAGCACCTTGGTCGGGTAGAAGGAGAAGGCCGCGGCATCGCCCATGGTGCCGGCGAGCCGGCCGTGGTGGCGGGCGCCGTGCGCCTGCGCGCAGTCCTCCAGGACCTTCAGGCCGCGCTCCCGGGCCAGGGCCAGCACCGGCTCCATGTCGACGCACTGGCCGTACAGGTGCACCGGGACGACGGCGGTGGTCCGCTCGGTGACGGCGGCGGCGAGCTGATCGGTGCGCATCAGGAAGTCCTCTTCGCGGACGTCCACGAAGACCGGCACCGCGCCCGCCGCGTGGATGGCCAGCACCGTCGGCGCCGCCGTGTTCGACACGGTGATCACCTCGTCGCCGGGCCGCACGCCGAGCGCCTCCAGGCCGAGCACCAGGGCGTTGGTCCCGTTGTCGACGCCCACGCAGTGCGCCAGGCCGTGGTGGTCGGCGAATGCCCGCTCGAACCGCGAGACGCTCTCGCCCAGGACGAGTTGCCCGGACTGGAAGACGGTGTCGACGGCTTCGAGGATGTCCTCGCGCTCGGCGTGGTATTCCGGCAGGTAGTCCCAGACGAAGGTGGTCACCGGCCGGTCACCTCCGGCCCGGACTTGATGCCGACGAACAGGCCACGGCCGGTCGGCGGGCCGGGCCGGTACTCCACCGAGCACCCGGCATCGGTGAAGGCCTGCTCGTACTCCTCGCGTGTGAACAGGGTCAGGACGTCGATCTCGGTGAACCGCCGGATTCCGCCGGGCTCGCCGACCAGGAACTGCACCTCCATGCGGGTCGCACGGCCCTGAAGGGTGGAGTGGGAGATCCGCGCCACCGTCCGGTCGCCCTCGCGGGCGAGATCGCCGGCGACGTGGCCCTCGGTGAACTGCTCGGGGAACCACCAGGGTTCGACGACCAGCACGCCGGAAGGGTTGAGGTGGCGTGCCATGGCGGCAACGGCCGAGCGCATGTCGGGCACGCTGCCGAGGTAGCCGATCGCGCAGAACATGCAGGTGACCACGTCGTAGCGACGCCCGAGGTCGAACTTGCGCATGTCCCCCTCGTGCACGGTCAGCTCCGGCCACCGGCGGGCGGCCAGCTCGCGCATGGGTGCGGCGATCTCCAGGCCCTCCGCAGTGGAGAAGATCCTGGCGAACGGGCCGAGGTGGGCGCCGGTACCGCACGCCACGTCGAGCAGCGAGTCGGCGGCAGGTGCAAGCCGGCGGGCCAGTGCCGCGATCTGCTCGGCCTCCGCAGCCCAGTCCTTGCCCCGGCTGCGGTACACCATCTCGTAGACCTCGGCGAGGTCTGAGCTGTACATGGGTTCTCCTCGGGTCGGGCTGTCGTTGCACTAGTCGTTGACGAGGGCGACGGCGCGCGCCCATCCGGCGCCGGCACCGGCCACCTTCACGGGGAAGCAGGCCACCTGGAAGCCGTGCGGCGCCGGCAGGTCCGCAAGGCCGGCGAGCCGTTCGATCTGGCAGTACTCCCTGTGCCGGCCGGCGACGTGCGCGGGCCACAGCACGTCCGCGTCCCCGCTCTCGCGGTACCGCTGGATGATCCAGCCGAACGGGGCGTCCAGGCTGAAGGCATCGGTGCCGACCACGCGGATGCCCTCGTCGAGGAGGAAGGCGATGGCGCCGGCGTCCAGACCGACGAAGTCGGTGAAATAGCTGCTCGTGCCGGACCGGTCCGCGGCCCCGGTGTGCAACAGCACGATCTCGGACGGTGCGAGGACGTGACCGATGCGGGCGAGCTCCTTGCGCAGGTCGTCCGCGCCGACGACGCCGGCCTCGCGGCCCCTGACGTCGAGCACCACGCCGGGGGCGAGGAACCACTCCAGGGGCATGGCGTCGATGTGCCGGGGCACCCCGGTTCCGTACGTGATCCGGGAGCCGTAGTGCGAGGGGGCGTCCACGTGCGTGCCGGTGTGCGTGGTCAGGCTCAGCCGGTCCAGCGAGAGGAACTCGCCGTCGGGCAGGTCGTCGGGGTCGAAGTCGATGCCGAAGTGCTGCCGCATCTCGTCGCGCATGTGCAGCGCGCCCTCGCGCGGGGACATCACCTCGTGGACGACCGGGTCGGGTTCGAAACCGCCGGCATCCACCGGCGAGGACAGATCGACAATGCGCACGGCACACCTCCTGGACGACGCGCTCAGCCTCGCGCCGTCCGCTCGGAAGGCGTTGGGAAACGGCTCGATCACCCGGGCGGGAAGGGGTCGGCTCGACCGGGACTCGACGCGGCTGCGGCAAAGTCGAACGGTGTCATCACGCGATTCCAGGAGGCGAGACGGTGCCGAGCACGGACATCAGCGACATCCAGCAGTTCTACGCCCGCCACATGCAGTTGCTCGACGACGGCGCCGCCGAGCAGTGGGCGCGGACGTTCACGGACGACGCCGTGTTCGCCGCGCCGTCGCTGCGCGAGCCGGTGCGCGGACGAGAGGCCATCGCCGCGGGCGCCCGGGCCGCGGCCGAGGGCCGGGCCGGGGCGGGCGAGGTGCACCGTCACTGGGTGGGCATGACGACGCTCGGGCCGGGGGTGCGGGACGGGATCGAGGCCGTCTCGTACGTGCAGATCCTGGCCGTCGGCCGGCAGGGCCCGCCGCGGGTGCACCTGTCCTGCGTCATGCGCGACCGGCTGGTACGGCAGGACGGGGAACTGCGCGTGGCGGAGCGCCGCATCACACGCGACGACCGGCCGTAGAGGGGCGGGGCCGGGGGCACTGCCCGGATGGCTCGACCCCTGTTCGAGTGGACGCCACTAGCGTGCCGCCATGACACCACGCACAGTGATCATCACCGGTGCCGGCACGGGCATCGGCCGTGCGGCCGCCCGCCGGTTCGCGGCCGCGGGCGAGAACGTCCTCGTCGTCGGACGCACCGCGGGCCCGCTGCAGGAGACCGCCCGCGGCCACGAACGCATCCGCACCCTGGTGGCGGACATCACCGCACCCCAGGCGGCCGGGGAGGTCGTGGCAGCGGCCCTGAAGGAGTTCGGCCGGCTCGACGTCCTGGTCAACAACGCTGCGGTCGGAGTGTTCTCCTCGCTGGAGCACATGGACCGGGCGGAGACGGAACGGCAGATCGCCACGAACATGGTGGCGCCGCTCTTCCTCACGCAGGCGGCGCTGGACGCCCTGACGGAGACCGCAGGCACGGTCGTGAACGTCAGTTCCGCCGGCTCGCTGGGCATCCAGGCGTTCCCTGACAACTCCGTCTACTGGGCGACCAAGTCGGCGCTCAACCACTTCACGCGCACCTGGGCGGTGGAGCTGGCGCCCCGGGGCATCCGGGTGGTCTCGGTGGCTCCGGGCGTAACTGAGACCGGGATCGGCGAGCGGGCGGGAATGTCGGCCGAGGAGTACCGGAGCTTCCTGGACACGATGGCCGAGCGCATCCCGGCCGGGCGTGCCGCCACGCCCGAGGAGCTGGCCTGGTGGGTCACCACGCTCGCGGACCCGGGCGCGGGCTACATGACCGGCGCCGTCGTCCCCGTGGACGGCGGCCTGTCCCTGCGGTGACGCCGCACCGGCCGCACCCACGGGGTGCGACCCGTGCGGCGGGTCGTCAGGATCCGTCGTGCTCGATCCGCCGGTCGTGGACCAGCCACCTGCCGTCCCGTTCGACGAGCACGTCCTCGCACACGGCACTGAGGTGGACGGCGGCCGGCCCGCCCGGCGCGGTGGCGAGCACCTGCGCGTACGCACGGGTTCTGACGGTGCCGTCGGCTGCGGGCCGCACCGTGAGCATGCCGAAGACGTGCCGCCGCTGCTGCCCTGCGGCGGCCGGCCTCCGCAGGCCGTCCCGGACGGCGGCCGCCAGGGCCGCCCGGCCCCGGACCGGAGCGGTCCCGTTGCTCTGGGCGAAGACGCAGTCCTCGGTGAACGTCTCGGCCCAGGGCCCGGCCTGCCGCTCGTCGAGCAGGCGCATCTGCTCCGCGTAGAACTGCTGCACCGAGGTGTACAGCGCGGCGGGCACCGGTGCGGACCGGCGCAGGGCGCGGGCCCGGGAGGCGGCGTGTGCCAAGGTGGTCCTGCTGTTGCGGCCGAGTGCCTCGCGGACCATCCGGCGGGCGTCGTCGACGGTGGCCTGCGGGCCGAGCACTCCGGGTACGGCCCGCGGGTCGATCCGCACGGTGTGCCGGGAGGTGATGCGGCAGCCGTCCCCGTCCTCCTCGAAGAGCCACTCGCCGGTGTGGGCCGCCATCAGCGCCGGTGTCCGCATCTGCTTGTAGACGATCCGTTCGGCGGGGAAGCAGACGCGTACCGAGCGGGTGGTGTGGGTGCTGCCGTCGGCGGTCCGGGTGTCCATCTCCAGGACCTGCACGTGCGGGATCTCCTCCGTCATCGCCGCCCGGGCCACGTGCGGCAGCTCCTCCTCCCAGCGGTCGGCCGCACAGATGAAGTCGTAGGCGTCCCGGGGGGAGCCGTCGCAGCGCACCGTGTCGTCGAAGGTGAACTCCTGCTCGCCGTGCGTCGATTCGGCGGCGTCGCGCAGTGCTGCGAGCTCGGCGCCGGTGTTGGTGTCGATCGCCCGGCGGATCCATGCCACGTCGTCGGGGCCGTTGCCGACGGCGTCGAAGCTATGGGTGAAGACCACCTTCGTCCGGCCTCCGTCCAGCGGCTGCAGCAGCCACGCGCCGCTCATGGCGGCAACGGGGGCGTGGGGTTCCTCCTGGTGGAAGGAGACCTTCAGGCCCGGTCGGTCCAGGAAGCGTCGTGAGGTCCAGGTCTTGACCTCGTCGTTGGCAGTGGCCCAGATCCTGATCCGCTCCTCGCGGTCGTCGCCCTCCAGCCGTTCGACGTGCACGTTCGGCGGGAACCGCATGGGCCATCGCTTGGTATCGGCGATCAGGTCGAAAACCACCTCGGGTGCGGCGGCCACGACGATCTCGTGACGGGTCTCGTGGGACATGGCGCTCCTCAGTAGTTGCCGAGGCCGCCGCAGACGTTGATCGCCTGCGCGGTGACCGGGGCGGCGGCGTCGGTCAGCAGGTAGCCGACGAGGCCGGCGACTTCTTCGGGCGTGCTGTAACGACCCAGCGGGATCTTGGCCTGGAAGCGCTGGAGCACGTCCTCCTCCGTCGTCCCCCATGCGGCCGCGTACCCCTGGCGCACCCGCTCGGCCATCGGGGTCTCCACATAGCCGGGGCAGACGGCGTTGACGGTGATGCCGGTCTTGGCCAGCTCCAGGCCCAGGGCCTTCGTGAAGCCGACCACGCCGTGCTTGGAGGCCGAGTACGGCGCACCCAGCACCACGCCCTGTTTGCCTCCGGTGGAAGCGATGTTGACGATGCGCCCGAAGGTTCCCTCGCGCATGCGGCCCGTGGACAGGGCAGCCCGTGTGACCCGGAAGACGCCGTCCAGGTTGGTGCTCATGACGTCGTCCCACAGCTCGTCGGTGATCTCGGCCGTGCTGCCACCACCGCTGCGGCCGGCGCTGTTGACCAGGACCTCGACGGGGCCGAAGCGTTCCACCGCGGCGCTCATCAGCGCCTCCACCTGATCGGTGGCGCGTACGTCGCAGCTGCGCCCGTCCACCTGGTGGCCCCGGTCCTGGAGCTGCTTGACCGTCAGGGCCACCCGGTCGGCGTCACGCGCGCACAGGTAGACGCGGTGGCCGGCCGCGGCCAGCATCCGGGTCACGGCCAGGCCGATCCCGCTGGTTGCACCGGTGACGATGGCGACCCTGCCGGGTTGTGCGGTGAAGGTCATGACCGGACTCCCTTGGTGCAGAACTCGGTGACGGATTCGATGACGTAGTCGAGCATGTCGTTGGTCAGGCCCGGATAGACGCCGATCCAGAAGGTGTCCTCCGTGACGATGTCGCAGTTGGTCAGCTCGCCCACCACGCGATAGCGGACCTCCTCGTAGGCCGGGTGGCGCGTGATGTTCCCGCCGAACAGACGGCGGGTGCCGATCCGGCGCCCCTCCAGGAAGCCGACCAGGTCCTTGCGGGTGAAGCCGGCATCGGGCAGGACGGTGATGACGAAGCCGAACCAGCTCGGATCACTGCCGGGGGTGGCCCGGGGCAGCAGCAGACCGGGCAGGCCGGACAGGCCGTCGTGCAGCCGCTGCCAGTTGCGCCGGCGGGCGGCGGTGAAGTCCGGCAGCTTCCGCAGTTGGCTCAGGGCCAGCGCGCCCTGCAGGTCGGTGGCCTTCAGGTTGTACCCCACGTGGGAGAAGATGTACTTGTGGTCGTAGCCCGGCGGCAGGGTGCCCAGCTGGTAGTCGAATCGCTTCAGGCACGTGTTGTCCGTGCCGGGCTCGCACCAGCAGTCGCGGCCCCAGTCGCGCATCGACTCCACGATCCTCGCCAGCTCCAGGCTGCGGGTCAGCACACAGCCGCCCTCTCCCGCGGTGATGTGGTGGGCGGGGTAGAAGCTGACCGTGGTCAGATCGCCGAAGGTGCCGGTGAGCCGGCCCTGGTAGGTCGAGCCCACCGCGTCACAGTTGTCCTCGACGAGGAACAGGTCGTGGCGGGCGGCCAGTTCGGCCACCTCTGCGACCTGGAACGGGTTGCCGAGCGCATGGGCGATCATGATCAGCCGGGTGCGCGGTGAGATCGCCGCCCGGATCTGCTCGAGCGAGGCGTTGTACGTGCCCAGCTCCACATCGACGAAGACCGGGGTGAGGCCGTTCTGCACGAGGGGATTGATCGTGGTCGGGAAGCCGGCGCCCACGGTGATCGCCTCGTCACCGGGGCGCAACCGCATGTCGCCCAGCTTCGGCGAGGTGAGGGCGCCGACCGCCAGCAGATTGGCCGACGACCCCGAATTCACCATGTGCGCCTTGCGCAGGCCGAAGAAGCGGGCGAACGCGCTCTCGAACTTGCGGGTGCTCGGTCCCGCGGCGATCCTCAGGTCCAGGGCGGTCTCGACGAGCGCCAGCCGGTCGTCCTCGTCCAGCACCGCCCCGGAGCTGAGGATCGGCGTGACACCCGGCTCGAAGCCGGGCGGGGTTTGCTCCTCGTGGTACTTGCGCGCCAGCTCGAGCGCCAGCGCTTTGGTCTCGGACACCGCAGTCCCCCTTACCCTCGGTCACTTCTGAGCAGATACTGCCGCGCCCCGGTCGAGGATCCGTCAAGGCCGGGTGCGGCGGGGCCGCGGTGCTCGGCGACCAGCCTCTCCAGCACGGGTACGGCCTCGTTGGGGCTGGGTACGCCGAGCATCTCCTCCTGCAGGCGCCGTGCCCCCGCGGCGAAGGACGGATCGGTGATCAGCCGCTCGGTCTGCTTGTGCAGCAGGTCGGGGGTGATCTCGCTGCTGGTGACGCACAGCCCGGCACCGATGTCGGCCAGCCGCCGGCCCATGACCTCGGTGTCCCACCCGAAGGCGAGGATCAGCTGCGGCACGCCGTGCAGCTCGGCGGCCGCCTTGGTGCCCACGCCACCGTGGTGCACCACCGCCGCGCAGGTGGGGAGCAGGTCGTTGAGCGGGACGAAGTCCACCAGCCTCACGTTGCCCGGCAGTTCGCCGGACCTGGCGCGCGTCTCGTCGTCGGCGGTCGCGACGATCTCGGCGTCCAGGGCGGCAAGGGCCTGCAGCAGGTCGGCCATGCCGATGCCGACGTCGGAGCCCGAGGCGCCGAGCGTGACGCAGATCCGTGCGCGCGGGGGGTGGACGCGCAACCAGTCCGGCACCACGGACGGGCCGTTGTACGGCACGTGGCGCACCTGCACGGTGGGCAACCCCAGCTCCAGCCGGGTGCTGGGGGGCGTGGTGTCGATGGTCCACTGGCCGGTGACCAGGTCCTCGCTGAAGCCTTCGGCGCAGCCCAGGCGGTGCAGCGTCGCCCCGAGCCACTCGGCGGTGGGGTCCTCCCGGTGCTCGGGTTCCTGTGCGGCGCGCAGCCTCAGGAACTCCTGCCGGGCACGCACGGCGATGTCGGGGCCGGACAGCAGTCGGGCCTGCGCCGCGCCGGTCGCCCGTGCCGTGACGGCACCGGCCAGGGTGAAGGTCTCCCACACCACGAGGTCCGGCTGCCAGGAACGGGCGAAGTCCACCAGCGAGTCGACCATGGTGTCGTTGTTGAGGGCGGTGAGCAGCGTGGGAACCATGACGGTCTCCAGGCGCAACAGCTCCTCCCAGCTCCAGGGATGCTCCCCCCGGGCCGCGTAGTCGAAGCCCTGGGCATGGGCGGCGGCCTCGTCGTGCAGCCGCCCCAGCAGGCCGAGTTCCTCGACAGGTCCCAGCGACCACTCGATGGGGACGGCCGCGAGGCCGGTGCCGGTGATGACGTCGGTGAGCTCGGGCTGGCTGGCGACGCGGACCTCGTGGCCGGCGGTGCGCAGGGCCCAGGCCAGCGGGACGAGGGGGTAGTAGTGGGTGTGGTGGGCCAGTGATGTGAACAGGACCCTCATCGGGTCTCCTCCTCGCCGAGCCGGGCCGGCAACCGGGACAGGCGCCGGGTGATGGGGGCCCGGCGGTGGCGGACCGCGCCGCCGAGCGGCCGTGCCGCCGGGAACCGGTCCGCCAGTGCCCTCAGCGTGTGTCCGGCCAGGTCCCGGGCGAGCGGGAGCACGGGGCCCGGCAGTCCGTCGGGCAGGGGGGTGCCGGGCCGGTCGAAGCGCTCGGGCTGCAGGTGGTGTGCCGGGGCACCCGGGGCGGCCGCGGTCACGACGGTGACCGTCTCCCCGGTGGCAATCTCCTGGCCGGCCACCGGGACCGGCGTGGAGGCGACCAAGGGGTGGGCCCGCCATGGCGGCGCGAGCCGGAGAACCTCGTCGACGATCTGCTCGGCGTGGGCCGGGTCCCGCCGCAGCCGTTCCCACGTGGGCGGGCGGGTCAGCAACACCTCGAGCGCGTTGCCGAGTACGTCGGCGGCGGCCCGGACACCGGCGACGGCCGCAACGAGGTCCGCGTCGGCATGGGCGCGTCCCCTGAAGAGGACCCGCAGGTAGCGCAGGGCATCGTCGCTGCGTTGGTGCACCGCCCAGGTCTGCGGGCACAGCAGGGCGTCCACGGCCGGCGCGGCTGCGGCCAGCGCCGCGGCGAATCCGGTGCGCTGCTCGCCGGGCACCTCCAGGGCATCGGCGGCGACGGCGGCGGTCAGTGGGACGACCAGGTCGGCGACCAGCTCCACTGCGCCCGTGGGCAGCCGGGAGACCGCGGCCCCGGCCGCATCCCGCCACCGGTCGTGTTCCGCACCGGTGCCGGTTGGCGCACACCGTCGGGCCAACGCCCGGGCGAAGGCAGGGTCGCGCTGCCGTTCGTGGGACGGCAGCCACCGCTCCCCCGCCGGTGCGGCGGGGGCCGCCGCCAGCCCGGGGTGGTCCAGCAGCAGCACCGCCGTCTCGTGGTGCCCGCACACCCAGCCGCCGAGGCGGCTGCGCCACAGGGGACCGCGGGCCCGGATGGATGCGAGGACGGTGGTGGTGTCCTCGTCGAAGCCCCGCACGAGCCGTGCGTACGGATCGCCGTCCCCCGGGGCGAACGGCTCGTCGTTGACCGCATACAGCCACTGCGCCGCGTGGAGCAGTTGGAGGTCGTGCACTGAGGTACCCGTCGCTGCCGTCACCCGTCACCTCCGTCGTCGGTTCCTGGGAAACGTACGGGGAGGCAGTAAAAAACCGCTCAAGGCGGCAACGCACGGATCCAGCGTTCCTCAAGCCCCGTGCGATGCGGCACGCCTAGGTTGACGTACCCACCGGCTGTTTCCACCGATTGCCGTACCGTGATGGGGTTTTCATATGCCACAGCACCGTCCGCAGCGGACGCTCCGCATGGGCGTCATCGGCTGCGCGGACATCGCGATCCGCCGGATCCTGCCCGTTCTCGCAGCACACGACGGTGTCGAGCTCGTCGCGGTGGCCAGCCGGGACCGGACCCGGGCGGAGCAGGTCGGGGCGGCCTTCGGATGCTGCGGCGTTGCCGGCTACGCGACGTTGCTGCAGCGGGACGACGTGGACGCGGTCTACATCCCGCTGCCCCCCGGCATGCACCACGAATGGGCGCTGCGCGCATTGACGGCCGGCAAGCACGTGCTCGTCGAGAAGCCCTTGTCCGAGCGCTACGCGCACACCGTGGAACTGCTGTCGACGGCGAAGCAGCTCGGCCTGGTGCTCGCCGAGAACTTCATGTTCCTGCACCATTCCCAGCACCGTGCGGTACGCGCCCTGATCGAGCAGGACGTGCTCGGCGAACTGCGCGTCTTCTCGGGTTCCTTCGCGGTGCCCCCGCTGGCACCGTCGTCGTTCCGCTACCAGTCGCACCTGGGGGGCGGCGCGCTGCTCGACGTCGGCGTGTATCCGTTGCGAGCGGCGCAGCTGTACCTGCCCGGCGAGCTGGACGTCCTCGGTGCCTGTCTGCGCGTGGACGAAAGAACCGGAGTGGACGTGGCGGGCAGCGCCCTGCTGTGCGACGCGCAGGGCCGCACGGCCCAACTGGACTTCGGCTTCGAGCACTCCTACCGCTCGACCTACTCCCTGTGGGGCAGCCGTGGCCGGCTGAGCGTGCGCCGCGCGTTCACCCCGCCCGAGCAGCTCAGGCCCGTGGTGCGGATCGAGCAGCAGGACGTGGTGACCGAGCGGTCCCTGCCCGAGGACAACCAGGTCGTCAACGCGCTGGACGCGTTCGTGCGGGCGGCGCTCGGCGACGTCGGTGCGGCGCCCGCTCCGGAGGCCATGCTGCGTCAGGCGGCACTGGTCGACGCGGTGCGGCGGGTGGCCAAGGTCGTCGGCGGCACGGCCGAGCAACGGGCCGTCCTGGCGGGCCTGGGCGCGGCCCGGGTCTGACGGGCACGAGTACGGGCAAGGGCGGGGCGGCGTGTCCGCCCCACCCTCCCGGTCACCTGGACAGCACCCGCCGCAGCACGTCGCGCAGCGTGGCCTCGGGGTGGGCGCACTCCTCCGTGCGCCAGGCGACGATGCCGTCGGGCCTGACGAGGCTCGCGCCGTTCTTGCCGATGCCGTAGCGGTGCGCCAGCGTGCCCTCCACGTCGACGATGCCGTCGTCCACCCGGTACGTGCGCAAGGGAACCCCCAGGTCGTGGGCGACGGCCGGTGCGGCTGCGGTCCAGCCCTCGCCCAGGGCACCGGCCACCAGGGTCCAGCCGTCGCCGAACAGGTCGATGGTGGACAGTCGCTCACCTGCGCGTTCGATGCGCACATGGGGGGCCCGGAAGCCGGGGCGTCCGCTGGGCCGCAGCGGATCCTCCACCCGCGCGGGGTCGTCGTCGGTGGCGAGGACGGCGGAGGAGCGGCAGCGGAAACCGAGCAGGGTCTCGGCGTAGCCGACCGACCTGTCCCACACCTCCGCCATGTGTGGTGCCATCCGCTGGGCATAGATGGCCAGTGCCTCGGCGACGACCAGCTCCGCGGCGGTCCTGCGTTCCTCCTGGTAGGTGTCCAGCAGGCCGGGGCCGGCCTGTCCGTGCAGCACCGCGGCCAGCTTCCAGGCGAGGTCGAACCCGTCGGCCACCGCGCTGTTACCGCTCATGCCGCCGGTGGGTGGGGTGACCTTGCCCGCGTCGCCGACCAGGAACACCCGTCCCTCGCGCCAGCGCTCGGCGATGCGGGCGGCCATCTCCCAGCTTTGGATGTCGACGATGCGCGGCTGCAGTGAAGGGTGTTCGACAGCCAGCCGGATCAGCTCGGTGCAGCGTTGCGGCGTGAAGTCCTCGGCACTCTCCCCCTTGGGGGGGTCGTACTCGGCGAAGAGCGTGTGCCGGCCGGGGTCGGCGGTCGGCCCGAAGGTCCCGGTGAACTCGGGGTGGTGCAGGTAGTACCAGCCGGTGGTGCCCGGTTCCATGATCGAGGAGAGGTCGGCGTCGAAGATGACGCCGACCATGTGCGTGAGCGTCCCGTGCCCGTAGCGCCGGATGCCCAGGCTCTCGCGAATGCTGCTGCGGTTGCCGTCGGCGGCGACCAGGTAGCGGCAGCGCAGGGCGTAGGGTCCGGTGGGTCCGCTCAGCTCGGCGGTGACACCGTCGCCGTCCTGCTGGAAGGAGACCAGTTCGGTGCCGAAGCGGACGGCACCGCCGTGGCGCTCGGCCTGGGCCAGCAGGATGGGTTCGAGCCGGTCCTGGGAGAGCATGGCCCAGCCGGCCGGGGTGCAGGGCGCAGTGGCTGCGATCATCTCGGAGAAGCTCTCCGAGACGGTTCTGATCACTTCGCCGCGTACGCTGCGGGCCAGCCGGATGACGAAGTCGCCCTGCCGGCCCCGGATGTCGTCGGTGCGGATCACCTCGTCCGCGACTCCGCCGATGCGCAGCAGCTCCATCGTGCGCGGGTTCTGCCCGGCGGCCCGTGGGTAGGGCGAGAGCCCGGAGCGGCGTTCCACGACGAGCACGCGCACGCCCTGCCTGGCGAGGAACATCGCCGTCGACAGTCCCCCCAGTCCGCCGCCCACGACCAGGACGTCGGCTTCGTATTCGCTCATGCCGTTTGATTCCCCTCCCTGCGACACCCTCAGCGGGTGCGCACTCCTACGAACAGTCCGCGCCCGGAGATCACACCGGGCAGGTGGACGGCGTCGAATCCGGCGCCGGCGAACGCCTCCTCGTACTGTGTGCGGCTGAACAGCGAGATGACGTGGGTGTCGACGAAATGCCGGGCGCCGGAGCCGGCATCGGCGACGACGAAGTGCACGTCCATGTGCGAGGTGCGGCCGCGCCGCGCCGAGTGCGACACGCGCGAGACGGTCACGCCGCCGGCCCGGACGACGTCGGCGGAGACATGGCCGTCGGTGAACGTCTCGTCGAACCACCAGGGATCGACGACGGCCACGCCACCGGGTTCGAGGTGCCGGGCGAACATCGTCAGGGCCTGCTGCAGCTCCGCTTCGTCGCCCATGTAGCCGATGGAGCCGAACATGCAGGTCACCACGTCGAAGGTGGACTCCAGGCGGAACTGCCGCATGTCACCGTGGTGCACCGGCGTCCCGGGCAGCACGGCGCGCGCCGCGGCCCGCATGGGCTCGGCCAGTTCGAGCCCCTCCACCTGCTCGAAGAGGTCCGAGAAGTGCCTCAGGTGGGCCCCTGTGCCGCACGCCACGTCCAGCAGCCGGCGGGCACCCGGGCGGTGTCGACGGACGAGGGCGGCGACCGTCTGTGCCTCGGCCCGGAAGTCCTTGCCGCGTTCCCGGTGCACCAGGTCGTAGACCTGTGCGAGGTCGGATCCGTACATGGGTGCTCCGCTTCCCTTCCGGTCACCGCACGCTGCGGGTGTGGGCCAGGATCGCCTCGGCCAAGGGCGGATGGACCGACGACGGCAGTGCGTGGCCCATGCCGGGGATCTCCACCAGGCGAGCGGTCGGGATGAGTCCGGCCAGGTGCTTGCCGTGCGGCGGGGGCGCAATCGGGTCGTTCTCGGCCTGGACGACCAGCGTGGGCACGGTGATACCGCGCAGTTCCCCGGCCCGGGAGGCGGGCGGCAGCGTCAGGGCGTAGTGGGCGTGCGGCTCCGCCAGCCGTCCTCCCACGTGGTCGATGGCCCGCTCCTCCCACCTGCGGTACTCGTCGACGTCGAAGGGGACGCCGGGCCCGGAGAGGATCTGCCACTTGCGCACCCGCTTGGCGACTTCCTGTTCGCGGTCCTCGGTCGGCTCGGACATCAGGGCCAAGGCGTCCAGGAATTCCTGCCGCGGGCCGGGGAGCCCGTCGGGAGTGGGTTCGCCGCGCAGGGTGAGCTCGATGTTGGCGTCGAAGTCGATGTCGAGGCCGCCGCCGAGCATGAGGGTCAGGCTCAGCAGCCTGTCGGGGTGGTCGAGCGCCATGACCTGGGCGATGGTGGCTCCCATGGACAGGCCCACGACGTGAGCGGCCCGCACGCCCCAGCCGTCGAGCACCGAGGTGGCGTCGGCGGCCAGCTCGCCGAAGCCGTAGGGGTGTGCGGTGAAGTCGCGGGTGGTGGAGCGCCCGGTGTCACGGTGGTCGTAGCGGATCACGTGGTGGCCGCCGTCGGCCAGGCGCCGGGCGAACTCGGCGGGCCAGCCGTGGGCGCACAGGTTGCCGCCCATGACGAGCAGCAGCGCCGGGGCCGACGGGTCTCCGAAGTCGTCGCTCCACAGTTCCACGTCCCCGCTGGGGACGATGCGCTCGGTCATGCGGCTACGCCTTTCGTCCCGGCGGTGTTGCCCGCCGCGTGGGTGAACTCCAGGAGTGAGAAGGTGAACGGCAGGACCGACGAGCCGACGGTGCGGGCCGAGAGGTTCGTCAGGCCGGCGGAGTCGGCGAGGGCGAGGACCTCGTCACAGGTGCGTACCCGGCCCCCCATGAACACCAGCATGCGCAGGTCGAGCAGGGTGCCGATGAAGCGGTCGGCGCCGTCGCCGTCGGCGTCCGCACGGTCGAGCACCAGCAGCCTGCCGCCGGGCTCCACGGCGTCCGCGCAGCGCCGCAGGAGCCGCAGGGCGTCGTCGTCCGGCCAGTTGAGCAGGACGAAGGACAGGACGACGACGTCGGCGGTCACGGGCAGCGGGTCGAAGAAATCGCCGTCGACGACGGTGATCCGGTCGGCGAGACCCGCCTCGGCCACGGCCTGTCTGGCCCGCGCCGCCGGGCCGGGCAGCTCCAGGAGAGTGCCCCGCACCTCCGGCGCGGCCCGGGCGACGGAGGCGAGCAGGGCGCCGTCGCCACCCCCGACGTCGAGGACGTGCCGCACCCCGGTCCAGTCGAGGGCGGCCGCCGGGGCGTCGTAGGCGGCGTTCCCGTCGCAGGCCATCAGGGCGTCGAACGAGGCCGCCAGGGCGGGATCGGCGGAGAGGTCCTCCCAGAACGGCCGGCCGTAGCGGTCCGGGTAGGCCGGACGACCGGTGCGCACGGCGTCCAGGAGTCCGGTGAACGCCAGGTCCGCGCGGGCGACGGCGCCGCCGAGGTCGAGCCAGGCCCGCTGCTGGGCCGGGTGGTCGTCGGCGAGCAGCCGGCCCAGTGCCGTGGGGCGCAGGGACGTGCCGTCCTCGCCGCCCTCCAGCACGCCCATCACCACCAAGTGGCGCACGAGGCGCTCGAGGGCCCGGGCGTCGGTGCCGGTGCGCTCGGCGAGGCCGGCCATGTCGGTGGTCCCGGCCTGAAGGTGGTCCACCAGCCGCAGGGTGGCTGCCACCCGTACCGCCATCGGCGTCACCAGGTTGCCCAGTTGCCGCAGCAGTACGCCGAGGTCGTCGTCGAAGGGGGAGGGAGCACTCACGGGCGCCAGCCCTCCTCCGTGGGCCACGGCTCGCCCAGCTGCCGGTAGGTGCCGAGGTAGTCGGGCCAGTCACGATGGTCGCGGATCTTGCCGTCGACCAGCTTGATCAGGTGGATCTGCTCGCCGGAGAACCTGCGGCCGGTGGCGGGCATGCCGACGAGGTTGCCGGTGTGCCTGCCGTACAGCGCCAGCCTGGCCCGCACCCAGGGGCCCTTCTCCTCGTAGCCGATCTCCTCGAGGTGGGCCTCCTCCGAGAAGGTCGTCCTCAGCCACTGCACGGCCAGGGCGAACGCCTGGGGGCCGCGCAGGTCGGGCCGGTGTTCGAGGGCACCCGGATTGAGGTACTCGTCGTGGATGAACTCACCGACGTCGTCGGTCTTGCCCGTGTTGTACGCCTGCACCATGCGGCGCACTGCGTCGATCTGCCTGCTCATACCCAATTCCCCCTCGACAGCGGGTGATTGAGGCAATCCTTGCGGTACGGGCGGTGGCGGAACAATCGGCGGCCACCCGTTCTCGATCGGCCGGTGAGCGATGTTCGAGCCGGTGCCGATCCCGGTCCGACCAGGCCCGGAGAGTCACTCGCCAGGGTGGTGGGGCCGGATGGACCGACCCCAGGGAGGCGTCATGGACGACATGCAGTACAAATCGGCGGTCACCGAGGCGTTCGACCGGGCCGCGAGCACGTACGACCAGTTGGGCGTCGAATTCTTCACACCCATGGGCCGGCGACTGGTGGAGCGGGTGGCGCCGCGCAGCGGTGAGCGGGTCCTGGACGTGGGGTGCGGCCGGGGCGCGGTGCTGTTCGCGGCCGCCGAACGCGTCGGCCCCGCGGGGCACGTCCTCGGCATCGACATCGCGCCGGCCATGGTGGCGCAGGCCCGCCGGCAGGCCGTCGCCCTGGGCGCCGGCAACGTCGAGGTCCGGGTCATGGACGGGGAGCGGCCGGATCTGCCGGTGGCCTCCTTCGACGTGGTGGCGGGCAGCTACAGCGTGATCTTCCTGCCCGACGCGCCGGCAGCGCTGGCCCGGTATGCGCGGCTGCTGCGGCCCTCGGGCAGGATCGCCTTCACCAGCCCGGTGTTCACCGACGGCACCTTCCCGTTCCTGCCGCCGGTGTTCACCGAGCTGATCCCGGCCCGGCTGCTGGAGGCGCTGCCACCCGAGTGGCGGCCCACGGAGCTGCGGCGCCGGTTCAACAGCTGGCTCGGGGACGCCGGGGAGCTCGACCGGACGATGCGCGCGGCGGGCTACCGGGACGTGGCGATCACGGACGAGCCGGTGGACCTGGTCGCGCCGGACGGGACCACATGGGTGGACTGGTCCCACACCCAGGGCATGCGACTGCTGTGGCAGCACCTGCCCGAGCGCGAGCGCACGGCGCTGCGCGAGCGGCTGATCACGGCACTGGACCGGATGCGCGGGCAGGGGTCCCTGCACCTGCCCACACCGGTCCGGTACGTGGTCGCCGCGGTCGCCGGCTGATTGCCGTCGGCCTCCCGGCCGCGAGGTGCGGCCGGCGGCTGCCGGAGGGTTCCGCGCACGGTCCGTCAGTAGGCCAGGGCGGAACCGGACGAGGCCATGCGCACGATGTCCCCCGTGGGCCGGCGCAGGCCGCCCTGGGCGTCGATGGGCTCCGCGTTGAGGATGGCCCGGTGCAGCTGCTGCACGGCGGGGCCCGGGTCGAGCCCGAGGTGGTTGACCAGGTTGATGCGCAGCCGCTGGAAGACCTCCAGGGCCTGTGCCCGCCGGCCGTTGAGGTACAGCGCCCGCATGTACTGGGCGTGCAGGCCCTCGTGGTACGGGTTGTCCGCGGTCAGGGCCGCGAGCTCGGTGAGGACTTCGCGGTACATGCCGAGCCGCAGCTGGGTGTCCACCAGGTACTCCAGCACGACGAGGCGGGCCTCCTCGAACTGCTGGCGCCGGCCCTGCAGGATGCGTCCGGCGACCACGTCGACCAGGGCGGGGCCACGCCACAGCTGCAAGGCGCTGGAGAGGGTGCTCAGCGCCGTCTGGTCGTCGCCCGAGGACAGGGCCTTGCGTCCGTCCGCCACCAGCTGGTGGAACTGGTGGAGATCCAGGTCCCCCAGCGTGGTACGGAAAAGATATCCGCCGGAACGGGTGACCAGGACCTCGGAGGCGATCTGGCGCGTGGACATCCCGGTGGCGGACGCCAGCAGTTTGCGCAGGTTCAGGATGTAGGTCTGCAGCGTGGTCAGGCAGCTGACCGGCGGGTCCTCGTCCCACAGTTCACGCATGAGCGAGGAGACGGGAACCACCTGGTCGGCGTGCACCAGCAGCGTCGCGAGAACGCTTCGCATCTTGGGCGCACTCGGTGTGTGCAACTCGTCGTTGACCTGGACAGAAAGTGGACCCAGAACAGCCAGTTTCACGAGACCTTCCCCCAGTTACGAACTATGTGTGCCGACTATGGTGCGATGACTTCCCGGAAGCATCGGCTGTTCCGTTCAGGAACGTGCGGCGGCTCTCCCCCAGTGATCTGGAACACACGAAACGGAATTTCCGATTCGGTGAAACGGCCCCGACCGCCTCGTGCACGGCGCGGGACGCCGTACGGCGCACGTGTCGCCGCTGCGGCGAGCGGGCCCCGTACCGGAAAAACTAACACCGGTTCCGCGGCGCCCGCCGCGCTGATTTCTGTCAGACCGCACGGGGCCCCGGAAAAGCGGCCCCTACGGCGGACTATCCAATTCCGGAAAGGCCCCTCAGGGGGTGCTCGGAGCGGCCAGCAGCCGGTTCACGAGGGTGATGAATTCCGCAGGTGTATGCACGTCCGCGAGATCGTCCTCGGGTATCTCGACCCCGTACTCGCGAGACACCCGCGCCGTCGCCTCCAGGAGCGCCAAGGAGTCGTAGCCCAGTGACGGAAAGTCAGTTCCGGCGGCGTCCGCGCCGTCCGCGACGGGCTCTTCCTCGCCCGCGCACTCCCGAAGAATGGCGAAAAGTTTGCCGACTGTGAGTTGATCCGGCATGACAGCCCCTTCTGCACCGGCTTGCTCCCCCGCCCTCCTGCGCCTCCAGCCGGCATCAGAGGCCACCGCGACCCTCACGGTCAACTTCGGTCAAAGACGGGCATGGAAACAACCATAGAAGGATCAGAAGACACAGACTCGAAGGCCGATCGAGCGGGGCTCGCCCAGCGCGACGCCACCGGCCCCCTGGCTCGCATCCCGGTCAAGGACGGCATGACCTTCCTTGCCCGGGCACGGCGCGCTTGCCTAGCGTCGCAGGCGACCGCAGGAGCGAAGGGGGAAGCATGAAAGGGATCATCCTGGCGGGCGGATACGGCAGTCGGCTGCACCCCATCACACTCGCCGTGTCGAAACAACTGCTGCCGGTCAACGACAAACCGCTCATCTATTACCCTCTCTCGGCATTGATGCTGGCCGACGTGCGCGACATCCTGATCATCGCGATGCCGGACGACATCCCTCAGCTGAGCCGACTGCTCGGTGACGGAAGCCAGCTCGGCATCTCGCTTTCGTATGCGGCCCAACCGGTTCCCCAGGGCCTGGCCGAGGCATTCCTGATCGGCGCCGATCACATCGGCGACGACGAGGTGGCGCTCGTCCTCGGCGACAACATCTTCCACGGCAATGGCTTTTACGACCTGCTCGCCGAGCATCGGAGGAACATCGATGGCTGCGTACTCTTCGGATACCCGGTCACCGATCCCGAACGGTACGGCGTCGGCGAGGTCGATGAAACCGGTCGGCTCCTGTCCCTGGAGGAAAAGCCGGAGAAACCTCGCTCCAACCTCGCCGTAACAGGGCTCTACTTCTACGACCGGGATGTCGTCGAGATCGCCCGCCAGGTCCGCCCCTCGGCACGCGGAGAGCTGGAGATCACCGACGTCAACCGGTACTACCTGGAGGCCGGCCGTGCCAGGCTCGTCACCTTTGGCCGGGGGTTCGCCTGGCTCGACGCCGGCACCCCTCAGTCCCTGCTGCACGCGAGCCAGTACGTCCACACGCTGGAGGACCGCCAGGGAGTGCGTATCGCCTGCCTGGAGGAAGTCGCCCTGCGCATGGGCTTCATCGATGCCGACGCCTGCCACCGGCTCGGCGCGAAGCTCTCGCGATCCGGATACGGCGAATACGTGATGGCTGTGGCCAGCGAGCTGGCCGGCTGACGCACACCCTCCGACAGCCGGCGGACGCCGCCGTTCCTCAGCCCTGCGCGGCGACGGGCGGCGGCCCGCCGAGCGCTGCGTACTGCTCCTCGCCCAGCACCAGGTCCGCGGCGGCAGCATTGGCCTCGAGGTGGGCGACGGAGGCCGTGCCGGGGATCGGGAGGACGGCCGGTGAGCGGTGCAGCAACCAGGCGAGCGCCACCTGCGCCGCGGAGGCGCCCAGTTCCCGGGCGACGCGCGCCAGTGCCCCGTCCGGGTCGGGCCGGGCGCTGCCGGCCAGGGGCTTGTAGGCGATGAAGGCGAGCCCGTGCCGCTCGCAGTACTCCAGTACGTCCTCGTAACGGCGGTCAGTGAGACTGTACTTGTTCTGGACGCTGACGACATCCGCCACGGCGCGGGCTCGCTCGATCTGCTCCACGGTGACCTCGGAGAGCCCGATGTGCCGCACCTTGCCCTCGTCCTGAAGCTGCTTGAGCGCCCCCACCTGGTCCTCCAGCGGCACCTGCGGGTCGACGCGGTGCAGCTGGAAGAGTTCCGCGCACTCCAGGCGAAGTCGGCGCAGGCTGAGTTCCGCCTGCTGCCGGAGGTACTCCGGCCGCCCCAGCGGCCGCCACTGATGGGGGCTCGGCCGCACCTCACCCGCCTTGGTCGCGACGACCAGCCCGGCTGGGTACGGGTGCAGGGCCGCGGCCAGCACCTCCTCGGACGCCCCCAGCCCGTAGACGTCCGCCGTGTCGATGAACGTCACCCCCAGCTCGACGGCCCGCCGGGCCAGGCGCACCGCCTTCTCCGGCCGGGCCGGCGGGCCCCAGGCGTGCGGCCCGGTCAGGCGCAGCGCCCCGAAGCCGAGCCGGTGCACGGTGAGGTCCTTGCCCAGGGTGATGCTGCGGGGGACACGGGGGACGTCGTTCACGCAGGTTCCTTCACGAGTGGGCGGGCAGGAGAACCCGGGTCATCCGGGCAGGCGTACCGACAGCGGGTGGCGGAAGACGTCCCGCGGGTCCCAGCGGGCCTTGATCCGCTGCAACCGGGGGTAGGCGTCCTTGTAGTACAGGGTGTGCCACGGCACGCCGGAGGTGTTCCAGCGCGGATCCGCCATGTCGGTGTCGGGGTAGTTGATGTAGCAGCCGTCGTGGTCGGCGTTGGGCACGGGTGCCCCGCCGGTGTCGCCGAAGACGTCGCGGTAGAACTCGCGCATCCAGGTCAGGTGGAGCTCGTCCTGAGCGGGGTCCATCCACGTCACGGAGAACCACGCCTTGAGGACGGAGTCCCGCTGCGGGAGGGCCGTCGCACCGGGCGCGACGCTGTTGATCCTGCCGCCGTACGAGTAGAGGTCCACGGCGCCCCAGCCCTCGAACTTCGGGTCGGTCAGGTGCTTGTGGACGGTGGCGATGCGCTCGGCCGTCCACGCCCGGCGCAGGTAGGCGCTCTTCTGCTTGAGCCGGTTGTAGCCGCCGGTGTCGAACCGGGCGCCGATGGTGGCCTGCAGCCACAGCCCGGTCCGGTGCTCGACCTCCGGGTGCAGACCGGTGCCCTCGTTGACCGCCGCGACGTAACTGTCGATGAGAGCGGCGGAGTCGGGCCGGGAGCCGTCGAAGCGGGACTCCAGCGTCAACTGGCCGATCGCGGTGGTGTTCAGGTGCAGCGTGCTGTACAGGCTGCCGTAGCGGGGGTCGGCGTGATTCTTCTCGTACCACCGGCCGTAATTGGTCACCAGGCGCGTGAACCGGTTCCGGTCCACGTCCTTCCAGGGCCAGGTCACGTAGGTGGTGCGCAGCGTGGCCGGGGGCCTGGGCAGCAGCGTGCCCGGGTCCTTGCCCGTGGCGCCGGGCGTACGGAACAGGTAGCGGGTGACGATGCCGAAGTTTCCGCCACCGCCGCCGGTGAAGGCCCACCACAGATCCCGGTTCGGGTCCTTCTCGTCCCGGGTGGCGGTCACCACCTTGGCCTGGCCCGAGCCGTCCACGACGACGACCTCCACCCCGTACAAGTGGTCCACGACCGCGCCGTCGCGCCGGGCCAGCGGCCCGTACCCGCCCCCTGCGACGTGCCCGCCGGCACCCACCGCCGGGCACACCCCGGCGGGCAGCGTGACGCCCCAGTCGTAGAAGAGGGCACGGTAGACCTCGCCCAGGGTGGCCCCTGGCTCGACGGCGAACGCGTGGTGCTTGTCGTCGAAGTACACCGCCCGCATCGGGGAGGTGTCGACGACGACGCGGACGTCGTCGTTGTCGACGAAGTTCTCGAAGCAGTGGCCGCCGCTGCGCACGGCGATCCGCTTGCCGGAGCGCACCGCTTCCGTCACGACCCGGGCGACCTGCTGGGGCGTGTGGACCAGGTGGACGAGCTCCGGCCGGCCCGCGAACCGCGTGTTGAAGCCGCGATTGACCAGCTCCTGGTAGCGGGGGTCGGCGGCCGTGACGGTGACGGCGCGCGGCTCGTGGGCCGCGCCGTCGGGCTGCGCGGAGACGGCCGCCGCCTGCGGTGCAGTGGCGATGCCGCCGGCGGCGGCACTCACCGCACCCGCGGCGACTCCGGTGAGCAGATCTCTGCGGGTGACACTGGACATGGAGGAACCACCCCAACCTTCCCTGAGGGAATCGACAACCCGGTGGGGTGGTGCACACAGGTCGTCTCCCCCACCGGCGCGGTCCGTTCCGGTGCACCGCCGAGCGGCGTCGCACCGGGTCTCGACCGGCCGGCCCGCCGCACTCACGGCGGGCCCCCGTTCGGTCAAGCGTGCGTCGGTTGCAGGACCACGACCGGGATCTCTCGTTTCGTCTTCTTCCGGTAGCTGCGGTACTGCGGAAAAATGCCGGCCATCTGCTCCCACAGCCGGTCGCGCTCGTCACCGCTCGCGACCCGGGCCACCGCCTCGAAGCGTTCCGCCCCCACCTGCACCTGGACGCGCGGCTCGGCGCGAAGGTTCAGGTACCAGTTGGGGTGGTCGTCGGATCCGCCGTTGGAGCCGACGACGACGAAGTTCTCCCCGTCCTCCCCGTAGATCAATGCCGTACGGCGCAGGGCCTTGGTCTTCCGGCCCGTCGTGACCAGCAATAGGGTCGGCTTGCCGTACCAGATGTGACCGTTGCGGCCATTACTGGCCACGTACCGTTGCACGTGCTTGGCCACCCACCCTGTCGGGCTGTCCGCCACGTCGTCCTGCTCGGCCATCTGCTGCTCCCCCTCCTTCCGCCGACCCCTACCGTACCTCGAACTACTCCAATTTGAGCAACATCCAACTGCCGCAAAAGTGCGGGAGTTTGGGGACGACCGATCCCGGTCACCCGACGCGCTACGAGCATGCGGGAGGCCGATTCGGCCACGCAACGCCCGCCCGCGCCCCGCGCCGGACCCTTGAGCTCCAACCGAGCCCCACCCGAGAACAGGAGTCCGAAGGTGCTGGGTTTTGACCGAATGTCCCCCCTTCGTTACCGGCCCCCTCACGCCTCCGCGTACGCCGCCAAGTGCTGCGGGGCCAGGTTCTTGATCATGGTGTTGGCCCAGCGGATCTGGCGCAGTGTCTGCGGGTGGCAGGACGAGACGGTCTGCAGGAGGCGGCTGTCCTTGGTGGCCTGCGCGGCCTGGGCGAGCATCTCCCAGTAGACGGAGTTGCCGGAGGCGCAGAGGTACAGCTCGCGCAGGTCGTGCAGGAGGAGGAGGCCCGGTTCGGGGCGGTGGCCGAGGGCTTCCGCGGTCTTCTCGCGCACGGTGGCGAGGATGCCGGAGGAGACGTGGCCGGACGGTCCGGACAGGTCCAGGCCGTAGTGCTGCGCGGTGTCGGCGAGCCGGACGGTGTGCTCGTACGACCAGCGGGCGAGGTCCGTGGCGATGTGGTGGACCTCGTGCTCGGTGCGGTGGCGCCGGCCGACCGCGAGGAGGTCCTTCTCCAAGGCCTCCTCCCCGTGGTGCAGGGCCCGCAGCGTCAGGGTGATGCCGTTCACGGCCGGTGCTCCCCCGCGGTGGTGGTGTGGAGGGCGTGCGCGTCGGGGCCGCCGGTCGTGGGCGGGACGCTGCCGGGGGCGGCCGGCGCGGAGGCGGTCGTGGTCGGCGCGGGCGCGGGCGTGCCGTCCCCGCGCTCGACGAGCGTGACGCGCGCGGCCGCGGTCTTGAACAGGGGCTGCTTGGAGACCGGGTCCCAGTCGGTGACGGTGGTCTCGTTCGCCGCCCGCCCGGCCTCCTTGGGCGGCTGGTGGCCCTCGGGGGTGTCCCAGTAGCCGTAGTGGAAGGGCAGGAAGACGGTGCCGTCGCGCATCGCGGTGACCGGCAGCCGGCCGCGGACGGCCCCGCGGGCGGTGGCCACCTCCACGACGTCGCCCTCGCCCAGGCCCCGCGCCCGGGCCTCGCCCGCCGAGAGCTCGACCCACACCTCGGGGGCGGCGGCCGTCAGTTGCGGGACGCGCCCGGTCTTCGTACGGGTGTGGAAGTGGTACAGCGTACGGCCGGTGGTCAGGTGCAGCGGGAACTCCGGCGAGGTGTCCTCGTGCGGGGGCAGGTAGGCGGCGGCCTTGAGGACGGCCTTGCCGCCGGGGTTGAGCGAGCGGTACTCGACGGGTTCGACCGGTGCGCCGGTGACCGGGTCCTTGCCGTAGCTCTCGCAGACGTCCGGGTGGGCCCAGGTGATGCCGTCGGTGTAGAGGCGCTCGGTGCCGTCCGGGGCCTGCTCGGTGCACGGCCACTGGATGCCGCTCGCGCCACGCAGTTTGCCGTAGGTCAGCCCGGTGTAGTCGCAGGGCCGGCCGGCGCTGCACTTCTTCCACGCCTCGAAGGCCGATTCCGCGTCGTGCCAGGTGATCAGCGGGCCGCCGTCCTTGTCGCGGAAGTCCATGCGCCTCGCGTAGTTGAGGAAGATGTCGAGGTCGGGCCGGGCCTCGCCCGGCGGTTCGACGGCCTTCTCGGACAGGTGCACCGTGCGGTCGGCGTTGGTGAACGTCCCCGTCTTCTCCCCCCACGTGGCGGCCGGCAGCACGACGTCGGCCAGCTGGGCGGTCTCCGTCAAGAACAGGTCCTGCACGACGACGAACAGGCGCTCCTGCTCGAGGATCCGCCGGATGCGGGCGAGTTCGGGGAGGGAGACCGCCGGGTTGGTGCCGCTGATCCACAGCATCCGGACCGAGCCCTGCTCGGCGTAGCGGAACATCTGCATCGCGTGGGTGGGCGGGGCGTAGTGCGGGATGGTCTGCGGCGTCACGTTCCACACCCGTGCCAGGTCGGCGACGTGCTCGTCGTTCTGCCAGTTGCGAAAGCCCGGCAGGTCGCCGTTGGCTCCGCACTCGCGGGTGTTCTGCGCGGTGGGCTGGCCGTTCATCTGCAGGACGCCGCACCCGGGGCGGCCCAGCATGCCCCGCAGCAGATGCAGGTTGTTGACCTGCACGGCTGCCGCCGTGGCCTGGTGGGACTGGTAGACGCCCTGCAGGACCGTCGACAGCAGCCGCTCGGCACCGCAGATGATCTCGGCGGCGCGCCCGATGGAGGCGGCCGGTACGTCGCAGACCCGCGCCGCCCAGGCGGGGGTGCACGTGCTCACCCGCGCCGCGAGCTCCTCGAAGCCGACGGTGTGGGCGCGGACGTAGGCGTGGTCCACGCCGTCGTTGCGGATGACCTCGTGCAGCAGCGCGTTGAGCAGCGCGACGTTCGTGCCGGGGCGCGGCGCCAGGTGGACGGCGGCGCGCCGGGCGACGGGGGTGGGCCGGGGGTCGACGCACACGAGCGCGGGCGGGGCGTACCCGTCCAGCCGGTCCAGCATCCGCATCCACAGCACCGGCTGGGTCTCGGCCGCGTTGTGCCCGAAGAGGGCGATGACGTCGGCGTGGTCGACGTCCGCGTACGTGCCCGGCTGGCCGTCGCAGCCGAACGTCTCCTTCAGCGCCTCGGCCGCGGTCGCGGTGCACAGCCGGGTGTTGCCGTCCAGGTGGTTGGTGCCGATGCCGGCGCGGGCGAGGACGGCGAGGGTGTAGTACTCCTCCAGGAACAGCTGCCCGGTGGTGTAGAAGCCGATCGCCCCCGGCCCGTGCCGCTGCAGCAGCTCCTTCGAGCGGGCCACGACGCGGCCCATGGCCGTCTCCCAGTCGCTCTCCACGAGCCGCCCGCCCTCGCTGACCAGCGGCCGGGTGAGCCGGTCCGGGGAGGCGCCCGCCTGCCAGCCGAAGAGGTCCTTGGGGCCGAGCCGGCCCCGGTTGACCCGGTCGCCGGCGCGGCCCCGGACGCCCACGATCCGGCCGCCCGCCACCGCGATGTCCATGGCGTCGCCGTTGGAGTGCAGGACGGACGCCGACTGCACCCACCGCTCGACGTCCCCGGGTGCGACGCCCGCCCGCAGGTGGGTGTCGGTGCGCGCCGGCCAGGCACGGTCCGGCCCGTAGGGCGTGCGGGCGCCCCAGGGTTCCGCGATGCGATCGGTCGATGCCTCCACAGCCCCACACCTCTACCAGCTCCGGCGTCCCGGCACGGGTACCCGCTGCGGCGCCCCGGCACGCCTCACTCGCTCAGCCCGACGGCCGCATGCGCCGGGGCTGCCGGTCACGACAGCGTCCGTGCCACCACCGATGCCGCCTGCGCGATCAGCTTGTTGTCGTAGCCCGCGTCTTCCTTGGTGCGGTTGGACATGATCGCCACGACGACGGGGGCGCCCTTGGGAGGCCAGAGCACGGCGATGTCGTTGCGGGTGCCGTAGCCCTTGCCGGCTCCGGTCTTGTCGCCGACCACCCAGCCCTGGGGCACGCCGGCCCTGATGAGCTCGTTCCCGGTGGTGTTGGTCTTGAGCCACTGGGCGAGCTGGGCGCGTTCGTCCTTGCCGAGGACGTCTCCGAGGACGTAGGCGCGCAGGTCCCCCGCCAGGGCCCGCGGGGTGCTCGTGTCGCGCGTCTGGCCGGGGGCCCAGAGGTTGAGGTCGGGCTCGCGGCGCTCCATCCGGGTGACGTCGTCGCCGATCTCCTTCAGCGCCGCGTTGAGGCCGTTCGGTCCGCCGAGGGCGTCGAAGAGCAGGTTGCCCGCGGTGTTGTCGCTGTAGCGGACGGCGGCGTCGCACAGCTCGCGCAGGGTCATCCCGGTGTCGACGTGCTTCTCGGTCACGGGCGAGTAGTCGACGAGGTCGTCCTTGGAGTACGTGACCAGTCGGTCCATGGCGTTCGGGGAGTATTTACGGAGGACGGCACCGGCGGCCAGTGCCTTGAAGGTGGAGGCGTGGGCGAACCGCTCGCCGTCGTTGTAGGCCACCTCGCGCCCGGTGCCGGTGTCGACGGCGTAGACGCCCAGTCGTGCGCCGAACCGGCGCTCCAGCTCCTGGAAGTCCTTGGCGAACGGCTTCGCGGCCGTGCCCGTTCTCGCCGTGGCGGAGGACGAGGCGGCCGAGGAACCGTCCTGGCCGCAGGCCGCGAGCGGGACGAGGGCGAGCAGGGCCAGCGTGCCGAGAACGGCGCGGCGGGCGCGGGTGTGCTGCATGGTCCGAACCTCCGAGGGCGCCCGGTGCACAGGGCGCATAGGGGACGGGCGGCCCGTCCCGGTGCGTGGTCGTGACTGACGACGACCACCCTCACCGCCGCACGGTCATGCGGTCCAATACGCCCGTGCACGGTTCCATGCGGATCTGACATAGGCTCGGGGCCGTGGATCTGGTGGGAGCATGTCGCGCGTTCGTCAGCGTCAGCAAGCACGGCAGCTTCACCGTCGGAGCGGCCGCCGCCCGCATGTCGCAGCCGGTGGCCAGCCGTCGCGTCGCCGCGCTGGAGGAACACTTCGGGGAGCATTTGTTCGAGCGGACGTCGCGGCGGGCCGTCCTCACGCCCTTCGGCCGGGACATGCTGCCGGTGGCCCGCCAGCTCGTGCAGGCGGCCGACGCGCTGCTCCACGAGGCGCAGACGGCCCGGCGCAAACCCTGGCGGCTCGCGGTTCCCGGCACCTGCCCCACCGTCTCCCTCGCACGCCTGGTCGCCGACGCCCGCGGGCACGACGTCACGCTCGACCTGCGCATCGCCGCGCCCGCCCAGCGCACCGAGCTCGTCCGCACCCAGCAGGTGCGCGCCGCCCTGCTCGCGGTGCCGCCGGACGAGGCGAGGTGGTCCGTGCCGCTCGGGCTCGCCGCGGCCGGCGATCCCGGTGCGCGGCGCGTCTACCTCGAAACCCTGCGGATCGGCCGCGCCTCGACCGGGCCGGCCCGCCGTGTGTGGATCCAGCCGGAGGACGACGTACCGCACATCCGCGACCCGCTCACACGCCTGCGCGACGCCGTCGGCCTGCAACCCGCACAGGTCGTCGTCGGGGCCGACCTGACCACCGCCGCGGCGGACGTCCTGCGCACGCGCGACCTGCTGCTGTGCACCCCCGCGCAGGCGGAGGAACTCACCCTGCACTGGCGGCCCGTCGGCGAGATCACGCTCAGCCGGGGGTACGCCCTGGCCACCGCCGCGGACGGCAACCCCCTGCACATCGAGGCGCGCCTGGGGGACGCCATCGCCCGCTGCCTGGGGGCGTCCACCCGTGCGCGCGCCGCCGGAGGAACCACGACGTGAACACCGAGGCACTGCTGCACGACCTGCGCCGCCGGCTGCACGACGGCGGCCTGCGCGCCTGCCTGCTCGTACGGGACCTGCGCACCGGGGACGAGCTGGGCATCGAGCCGGACACCCCGCTGCCCTCCGCGTCGCTGGTGAAGATCCCGCTCGCGCTGGCGACGGTGGAGCGCATCCGGCGCGGCGAGCTCGACGGGGCCCTCGCGCTCGACGTCCGGCCGGGCCGGATCACCACGCCCGGCCCCACCGGGCTGAGCCGCTTCCGCCACCCGGCCCGCATCGCGATCGACGACCTGCTCTACCTCAGCACCTGCATCAGCGACGGAACGGCCGCCGACGCGCTGTTCGAGCTCACCCCGCCCGCCCGGGTCACCGCCGTCCTGCGCGAGCTCGGGCTGCGCGGCATCACGGTCCGCCACCCCCTGCGCGAGCTCTCCGAGACCCCCGCCGAACGCCTCGGCGCCTCCCAGGCCCACCTGGCCCACGCCCTGGCCATCGACGCCGGCACCAGCGGCCGCGGGCACCGCGTGCCCCAACTCGACACCACCCGTGCCAGCTCCGGCAGCGCACGCGCCTGGGTCGAGTTGCTGCAGGCCCTGTGGACCCCCTCGGCGATCCACCCCGAGGACGCCGCGCGCATACGCGACCTCATGGCCCACAACCTGCTGCGGCACCGGCTCGCTCCGGACTTCAGCTCCGACGCCACCACCTGGTCCTCCAAGACCGGCACCCTCCTCAACCTCCGGCACGAGATCGGCGTGGTCGAGCACGCCGACGGCCAGGCGTACGCCATCGCCGTCCTCACCGAGTCGCTGGTGCCGGCCGGCACCCAGCCCGGCGCCGAAGCCCTCATGGCCCAGGTCGCCCGCGCCCTGCGCGACCATCTGCGGCACCTGTAGCGCGAGTCCCCGGGCGGGCGTTCAGCCGCGGGCGCGCGGGACGACCACCGGGGCGGCATCCCCAGGGGCATGCAGGATGTCGGCCTCCACGCGGTAGAGCTCCTTGACGAGTGCCTCGTCGACCGTGTCGCGGGGCGGCCCCTGGGCGAGGACGCGGCCGTCCTTCATGGCGATCAGCGTGTCGGCGTACCGCGCCGCGGAGGCCAGGTCGTGCAGGACCATGACGACGGTCCGGCCGGTCGCGGCGACCTGGCGGACGAGTTCGAGGACGTCGACGACGTGGCCGAGGTCGAGGGCGCTGGTGGGTTCGTCGAGCAGGACGACGGGGGTGTGCTGGGCGAGCACCATCGCGAGCCAGCAGCGCTGGCGCTGGCCGCCGGAGAGCCGGTCGAGGCGTTCGGCGGCCAGTTCGGCGGTGCCGGTGGCCTGAAGGGCGTCGCGGACGGCGTGTTCGTCCTCGCGGGACCACTGGCGCAGCAGCCCCTGGTGGGGGTGGCGGCCGTAGCGGACGAGTCCGGCCACGGTGACGGCCTCGGGTGCGCGCGGGGACTGGGGCAGCAGGGCGACCTTGTGGGCGGCCTGCCGCTGGGTCAGCTTCCAGACGTCGGCGCCGTCGGCGTGCACGCTGCCCGCCTCGGGGCGGTGCAGCCGGGCGATGGTGCGCAGGAGCGTCGATTTGCCGCAGCCGTTGGGGCCGACGACGGCGGCGACGTGGCCTGCGGGCACGGTCAGGTCGACGCCGTGGACGACGGGCCGGCCGGGGTGGCCGGCGTGCAGGCCACGTACGTCCAGGCCGGGGTGGCCGGGGTGGGCGGTGGTCATGGGAGTGCTCAGGCCTTTCCGGTGGTGCGGTCCGCGCGGAAGAGGACCCACAGGAGGAAGGGCCCGCCGAGGACGCTGGTGACGACGCCGACGGGCAGTTCGACGGGGGCGGCGACCCGCCCGAGGGCGTCGGCCGCAGTGATCAGGGCGGCTCCGGTGAGCGCGGAGCCGAGGACGGGCACCCGGGTGGGGCCGGCGAGGCGTGCGGCGAGGATCGGTGCGGCGAGCGCGACGAAGGCGACGGGGCCGCCCACGCCGACGGCCAGGCCGGCCAGGACGACGGCGAGCGCGAACGCGGCGGCGCGCAGCCGGCGCAGGTCGACGCCGAGGCCCGCGGCCGTGTCGTCGTCGAACCGCAGCAGTTGCAGGCGGTGTCCGGCGGCGAGGGTGAGGGGGAGGAGGAAGAGCAGGGCGATCAGCAGCGGGGTGCCCACGGCCCAGTCGCGGCCGTTCAGGCTGCCGACGGCCCAGAGGAAGACGCCGCCCGCGGTGTTGTCGTTCTGGCGCGACATCACGAGGTCGCCGGCGGCCCCGACGACGGTGGACACGCCGATGCCGGCGACGAGGACGCGGTGGCCGGCGCCGCCCGCCCCGCCCGCGCACAGGACGACGAGGACGGCCGCGGCCACGGCCCCGACCGGGCCGAGCCACCAGTGGCCGATCATGCCGGTCGAGGAGCCGGCGACGGAGGCCACCACCGCGGCGGTGGCGCCCTCGCCCACTCCCAGGAGGTCGGGGGTGGCCAGCCGGTTGCCGGCCAGGGTCTGGGTGAGGCAGCCGGCCGTGCCGAGCGCGGCGCCGACCATGACACCGACGCACACGCGCGGCAGCCGGAACTCCCGTACGACCATGACGGTGCCCGCATCGCCGGTGCCCAGCAGCCCGGAGAGGGTCTGCGACAGGCCCATCCCGGTTGAACTGGCCATCACCGCGAGCGCGATGAGCAGCAGGAGCAGTGGCGCCAGGAGGGCTGCGGCCAGCGCGCCGCGCCGGGGGAAGAGCCAGGAGAGCGTGCCGGTGCGCAGCACGAGGCTGTCCGGCGGGGTGACGCCCTCGGCAGCAGGTCCCGGGGCGGCGGGGGTGGTCATGAGGGGGCTCCGGCGGTGGACAGGCGGGAGGAGCGGGCGATCCAGACCAGCAACGGGCCGCCGACGAAGGCCAGCAGCACGCTGACCGGTGTCTCCCACGGGCGGATGACCACGCGCGCGAGGACGTCGGCGAGGGTCATCACGTCGGCGGCGATCAGGGCGGACAGCAGGAGCTGGGCGGCCGTGCGGGCACCGGCCAGGGCCCGGGCGGCGTGGGGCGCGAGCAGGCCGAGGAAGGCGATGGGCCCGGCGACGGCGACCGCGCAGCCGGCCAGCAGCGAGACGGCGCCCGCGACCACCAGGCGGGTGCGACCGGGGCGGTGGCCCAGGGAGCGGGCGCTGTCGTCGCCGAGCCCGAGCGCGGACAGCGGGCGGGCGCAGCCGGCCGCGAGCAGCAGACCGACGGCGGCGACGGGCAGCAGGGGGAGGATGTCGCCGGTGCGGACGCCGGCGAGCGAGCCGATCGTCCAGTAGCGGTAGACGTCGAAGGTGGCCTGGCTGCCGAGCAGGACGTACGAGGTCAGGCCGTGGAAGGTGGCGCCGAGGGCCGCGCCGGCGAGGACGAGCCGCAGCGGTGACCCGCCGGCGCGTCCGCCCGCCGCCAGCAGCAGGACGACCGCGCTGGCGGCGATGCCCCCGCAGAGGGCCCACAGCAGCAGGTCCGTCGTGGAGGAGGCCCCGCACCAGGTGAGGCCGACGACGACGGCGAACGCGGCTCCGGAGTTGACTCCGAGGAGCCCGGTCTCGGCGAGCGGGTTGCGGGTCGCGGCCTGCAGCAGGCAGCCGGCCGTGCCGAGGCAGACGCCGACCAGGACGGCGGCCAGCGTGCGCGGCAGGCGTACGTCCATGACGGCCAGGCGCAGTTGGGGGTCGGCGCGGGCGGCGGGGTCGCCCAGGAGGTAGTCGAGGGCGCGGGCCGGTGAGCTGGAGCCGGTGCCGACGAGCAGCGACAGCAGGCACAGGACCGGCAGCAGGACGAGGAGGGCCGCGCCGGCCGGGACGGCGGGATGCCCCCGGGGCGGCCGCTCCTCGCGGCGGCCGGATCCGCGTCCCACCCGCAACCCCCTCGTCATCGTCATATGGTTAGCCTAACCTAAGTAACCGTCCGCCGACGGTCGGCCGCCGAGCATCCGCATGTCCGGAATGCCGGCTGCTTCGCATGTCCTTCGAGGAGCGCACGGCGGACGAACCCGGGCCCCTCCTGCGGGCCCTGACGGACGAACAACGGAGATCCCAGGCCATGACGCCGCCGCCCCGCCCTGCTTCCCGATCCGCCCGCCGTGCGGCCGCCACGGCCCTGGCCCTCGCCTGCGGGCTCGTGAGCGCCTGCGGCTCCTCAAACGACGCCGCCCCGCAGGGGTCCGCGTCCCGCAGCAGTACCGGGAGCGGGACGACGACGGTCACCGACGCCACCCACGCGTCCGTGAAGGTGCCCGCCGCCCCCGAGCGCGTCGTGACGCTCAGCGAGATGGACCTGGACTCCGCACTGGCCCTCGGCGTCAGGCCGGTCGGCCTGGCCGCCGGGCGCGGGCAGAAGGGCGCCCCCGAGTACCTGGGCAAACAGGCCGAGGGCATCCCCGTGGTCGGCGCGGTCACGGGCCCGGACATCGAGAAGGTCGTCCGGGCCCGGCCGGACGTCATCCTCGCCGGGCAACTGGCCGACGAACAAGTGCTGGCACAGCTGAGGAGGATCGCCCCGACGGTCGTCACCATCGGCGGCGACAAGAGCTGGAAGAAGTCGCTGCAGCTGACCGCGAAGGCCCTGGGCCGGACGGACCGGGCCAACAAGCTCCTCGCGCAGTACGACAGCGCCGCCGCGACGCTGAAGAAGGACCTCGGCGACGACGCGGGCCTGAGCGTGTCCGTCGCCCGCTACTCCGCCAAGGGCACCGCCGTCATGCAGCAGGGGGTGTTCATCAGCGACGTGCTGAAGGACCTCGGCTTCCGCCGCCCCGGCATCCAGAGCGAGCCGGGCAAGGGCCACTCGACGCCGATCAGCGACGAGAACCTCCACGAGATCGACGGCGACTGGCTGTTCATCGGCACCCTGTCGTCGGCCGGCCCGGACGCCGGACTCCTCAGGACGCTCACCGACAAGCCCGCCTACCGGGAGCTGAAGGCCGTCCGCGACGGCCACGCGAGCGTGATCGACGGCTCCAAGTGGACGAGCCAGGGCGGCGCCGAGGCGGCCGCCTCCGTCCTCGGCGACATCCGGAAGGCCATGGTCAAGTGAGAGGTCACGTGAGAACGGAAGCGGAACTGGCCGGACGCCTCGCCCTCGTCACCGGCGCGGCCCGCGGCATCGGCGAGGCCGTCGTCGCGGCACTGGCCGGGCGCGGCGCCCGCGTCCTGGCCACCGACGCCGACGCCGGCGCGCTGGCGGCCACGGCCGCGCGCGCGGGCGACCGGGTGACCGCGCGCCCGCTGGACGTCACCGACGCCGGCGCCGTGGAACGGCTGGTCGCCGAGGCCGAGGAGACCCTCGGGCCGGTGGACATCGCGGTCAACGTCGCCGGAATCCTGCGCACCGGAGCCGTGCTGGAGCTCGACGACGCGGACTGGGCGGCCGTCTTCGCGGTCAACACCCACGGCGTCCTGCACGTCTCGCGCGCCGTCGCCCGCCGCATGACCGCCCGCGGGCGCGGCAGCATCGTCACCGTCGCCTCCAACGCGGCCGGCGTCCCGCGCAGCGGCATGGCCGCCTACGCCGCGTCCAAGGCCGCCGCGGTGATGTTCACCAAGTGCCTGGGGCTGGAGGTCGCCGCGCACGGCGTGCGCTGCAACACCGTCTCCCCCGGCTCCACCGACACCGCCATGCAGCGCGCCCTGTGGGAGGCCGCACCCGGTGGCGCCGAACGCGGCCGGCGGGCCGTCGTCGAGGGCGACCCGGCCGCCTACCGCACCGGCATCCCGCTCGGCCGCATCGCCGAGCCGGCCGACGTGGCCGAGGCCGTCGCCTTCCTCGTCTCCGACCGGGCCCGCCACATCACCCTGCACGACCTGTACGTCGACGGCGGCGCCACGCTCCGGGCCTGACCCGCCCGGCCCCCGCGCACCCGCCCCGCTCCCCCACGGCCCTGGAGAGACCCATGACTGCCTCCCTGAGCGTCCAGCCCGCCCCGCCCCTGGTGACCCCCGGCGCGGCGGTCGCCCTGCTGGACGCCTACCGCCCCGGCTCGGACCGCTTCCTCGCAACCCCCCGGCGCACCCTGCTCGCCCACGGCACGGCCGCCGAAGTCCCGGGCGGCAGCAGACCGTTGCCGCAGCGGGTGCACGAGCTGCTGCACTCGCTGCGGGAGCCGGCCGCCCCCGCCCCGCTGGTCCTGGGCGCGATCCCCTTCGCCCTCGGCGCCCCCGCGGCCCTGGCCGTGCCTCGGACGGTGCGCAGCGCCCCGCCGCTGGCCCAGGACCCGCTGATCGCGCTGCCCGCCCCCGAGGCGGCGGACGGCGCCGGCTGGCAGGTGCGCGAGTGGCCGGCGGCCGAGGCGTACGCGGCGGCCGTGGCCTTCGCCGTCGAGCGCATACGCGCCGGGGAGCTGAGCAAGGTGGTCCTCGCCCGCACCCTGGAGCTGACCGCGCCGCACGCCCCCGACCTGCCGGCCCTGCTCGGCCGGCTGGCCCGCCGCGACCCCTCCGGCTACACCTTCGCGGTGCCCAGTGGGCCGGGCCGCACCCTCGTCGGGGCCAGCCCCGAGCTCCTCGTCGCCCGCCGCGGCGAGGTGGTGACCGCCAACCCGCTGGCCGGCTCGGCGCCGCGCAGCGCCGACCTGGCCGAGGACGTGCGCCGGGCGGTGGCGCTGCTGGAGTCGCCGAAGGACCTGCACGAGCACGCCGTCGTGGTGGACGCCGTACGGCAGGCACTGGCCCCGCTGTGCCGCCGCCTGACGGTGCCCGAACGGCCCACACTGGTGCGGACGGCGACGATGTGGCACCTGTCGACGACGGTCACCGGCGAGGTCGCCGACCCCGGCGTCACCGCGCTCGACCTCGCCTCGGCCCTGCACCCGACTCCCGCGGTGTGCGGCACGCCGACCGACGTGGCCCGCGCCGTCATCGCCGACTGCGAGCCCTTCGACCGCGGCGCGTACACCGGCATGGTCGGCTGGCAGGACGCCGACGGCGACGGCGAGTGGGTGGTGACCATCCGCTGCGCCGAGGCCGAGGGCCGCACCCTGCGGCTGTTCGCCGGCGCGGGCGTGGTGGCCGACTCCTGCCCGCAGGCCGAGACCGCCGAGACCGCCGCCAAGTTCCGTACGTTCCTCGACGCCGTGGGGGCCGCGCTGTGACCGCATCCGCACTGACCCCCGGCACCGACGCGCCCACCTGGCCGCCGGAGTTCGCGACGCGCTACCGCGCGGCGGGCCACTGGCGCGGCGAGACCTTCGGCGGGATGCTGCGTGAGCGCGCCGCCGCCCACCCCGACCGGATCGCCCTGGTCGACCCGGCACCGCGGCGCCGCACCTGGACCTACCGCGAACTGGACGAGGCCGCCGACCGACTGGCCGCGGGCTTCGCGGCGCGCGGCATCGGCCGCGGCGACCGCGTGGTCGTCCAGCTGCCCAACGTGGGCGAGTTCGCCGAGGTGGTCTTCGCGCTGTTCCGTCTCGGGGCGCTGCCGGTGTACGCGCTGCCCGCGCACCGGGAGACGGAGATCACGCACTTCTGCTCCTTCGCCGAGGCCGTCGCGTACGTCGTCCCGGACGTGCACGAGGGCTTCGACCACCGGGAGCTGGCCGCCCGGGTGCAGCAGCGCACCCCCTGCCTGAAGCACGTCTTCGTGGCCGGTGAGCCGGGCGGGCACACCGCGCTGTCCGAGGTGCCGTGCGAGCCGTCCGGGCCACGGGAGGGCCCGCGCCCGCACGAGCTGGCGTTCCTGCAGCTGTCGGGCGGGACGACCGGGGTGCCCAAGCTGATCCCGCGCACCCACGACGACTACCTCTACTCGCTGCGCGGCTCGAACGAGATCTGCGGCGTGGATGCCGGCACGCGCTTCCTCGTCGTCCTGCCCGCCGCCCACAACTTCCCCATGAGCTCCCCGGGCTGGCTCGGCGTGCTGTACGCGGGCGGCACCGCCGTGCTGTGCCCCAGGCCCGATCCGGCCACCGCCTTCCCGCTGATCGAGCGGGAGCGCATCACCATGACGGGGCTGGTGCCGCCGCTCGCCCTGGTGTGGACGGACAGCGCGGCCGGCAGCGCGTACGACCTCTCCAGCCTGGAGCTGGTCCTGGTCGGCGGCGCCAAGTACAGCGAGCAGGCGGCGCGGCGGCTGGAGCCCGCGCTGGGCTGCCGACTGATGCAGGTCTTCGGCATGGCCGAGGGCCTGGTCAACTACACGCGCCTGGACGACGACACCGAGACCGTCGTCACCACGCAGGGCCTGCCGATCTCCCCCGACGACGAGATCCGTGTCGTCGACGACGCCGACCGGGACGTGCCCGACGGCGCGTTCGGCCATCTGCTGACCCGCGGCCCCTACACCATCCGCGGCTACTGGCGGGCGCCCGAGCACAACCGGACCGCGTTCACCGAGGACGGCTTCTACCGCACCGGCGACATCGTGCGCCGCCTGCCGAGCGGGCACCTGGTCGTCGAGGGCCGGGCCAAGGATCAGATCAACCGGGGCGGCGAGAAGATCGCCGCGGAGGAGATCGAGAACATCATCCTGGCCCACCCGTCCGTGCACGACGCCTGCCTGGTCGCCGTGCCCGACGACTACCTGGGCGAACGCACCCTCGCCTACGTGATCCTGCGCCCGGGCGCAGGTCCGCTGCGGCCCGTCGACGTCAAACGCTTCGTCCGCGAACGCGGCGTCGCCGCCTACAAGATCCCCGACCTCGTCGCCTTCGTCGACTCCTTCCCGCAGACCGGCATCGGCAAGGTCAGCAGGAAGCAGCTGCGGTCGACCGCCGAGCAGCGCTGAAAGGCCCCCTTCCCCATGGCTCTTCCCTCCATCTCCGCCTACCCCCTGCCGTCCGCAGGCGACCTGCCCGAAAACCGCGTGTCCTGGAGCGCGGAGGCGGACCGTGCCGTGCTGCTCGTGCACGACCTGCAGCAGCACTTCCTGTCCGCCTTCCCCGCCGGGCAGCAGCCGCTGACCGGCATGCTCGCCCACACCGCCCGCCTGCTGGCCCGGGCCCGCCGGCTCGGGGTGCCGGTGGTCTACTCCGTCCAGCGCGGCGGGCAGAGCCCCGAGGAACGCGGGCTCCAGCTCGACTTCTGGGGCCCGGGCGTCGCCGACGACCCCGCCGCCCTGGCCGTGCCGGACGCCGTGGCGCCCGCACCCGGGGACACCCTGCTCACCAAGTGGAAGTACAGCGCGTTCGCACGCACCGACCTGGAGGAGCGGCTGCGCGACTGCGGCCGCGATCAGCTGGTGATCACGGGCGTGTACGCGCACATCGGCGTGCTGATGACGGCCGCCGACGCGTGGATGCGCGACATCCAGGCGTTCGTCGTCGCCGACGCCGTCGCCGACTTCTCCGCCGAGGAGCACGCCCTGGCCCTGCGCTGGGCCGCCGGCCGCTGCGCCAAGGTCACCACCACCGACGCGCTCTTCCAGGAGGTCTGAGCCGCATGTCCCCGACCCCCCTCCCCCTCACCCTGGAGAAGATCCGCGAGGACGTCGCCGACTGCCTCGGCGAGGACCCGGCGGACATCCCCGTGGACGAGAACCTCCTCGATCACGGCCTGGACTCGATCCGTGTCATGACGCTGCTGGAGCGCTGGCGCCGCGAACACGCCGTCACGGCCGACTTCGCCGACCTCGCCGAGCGGCCCGCCGTTGAGGCCTGGGCGTCGCTGCTGGGGGCCTCGTGAGCGCCGTACCGACCGCCGTACCCACCGCCGGCCCCCGTGCCGGGCGCACCGCCCCCGCGACCGTCCTGCCGCTGACGGCCGCCCAGTCGGGCATGTGGTACGCGCAGGCACTCGACCCGCTCAGCCCCGCCCAGAACACCGCGGAGTGCCTGGAGATCGACGGCCCGCTGGACCCCGGCACCTTCGCCGCCGCCCTGCGCCGCGTGGTGGCCGAGTGCGAGGCGCTGCGCGTGCGGGTGACGGACGGCCCGCAGGGCCCGCGCCAGCACGTGGCCGAGGCGGTGGAGTTGCCGCTGACCGTGCGCGACCTGCGCGGCGCGGCCGATGCGCACGGCGAGGCCGAGGCGTGGATGCGCGCCGACCTCGCCGAGCCCTGCGACCTGGCGGCCGGCCCGCTGTTCCGGCACGCCCTGTTCCGGGTCGCTGACGCGCGCTGGCTGTGGTACCAGCGCATCCACCACCTGGTGATGGACGGCTACGGGTACTCGCTGCTGGTGCGCCGCACCGCCGAGGTCCACACCGCCCTCGCCCGCGGCGAGGAGCCGCCACCGCGGCGGTTCGGGAGCCTCGCCGAGCTGGTGGCGGACGACGCGGCCTACCGTGCCTCGCAGACGTTCGCCGCCGACCGCGCGCACTGGGCGGCGGCGTTCGCCGACCGCCCGGAGGTGCCCCGCCCGGCGGGCCGCGGCGCGCTGCCCTCGCGCACGTTCCTGCGGCGCAGCGCCCGGCTCTCCCCGCAGGCCACCGAGCATCTGCGCGAGCTGGCCGGCCGGCTGCGGGCCACCTGGCCGGACGTGCTGATCGCCGCGCAGGCGCTGTACGTCTCGCGGGCGACCGGGCGCACGGAGGTGGTGCTGGGCCTGCCGATGATGGGCCGGCTGGGGTCGGCCGCGCTGCGCGTGCCGGGCATGGTGATGAACGTGCTGCCGCTGCGGCTGACCGTCGCCCCGGAGGCGACCTTCGCCGAGCTGGTGCGGCAGGTGGTCCTCGGCATCCGGCAGGTCCGCCGCCACCAGCGCTACCGCTACGAGGACATCCGCCGCGACCTCGGCCTGCTCGGCGAGGGCCGCGGCCTGGTGGGCCCGCTCGTCAACGTCATGCCGTTCGACTACGGCGTCGACTTCGCGGGCGCGCCGGCGCGGGCCCGCAACCTGTCCGCGGGCCCGGTCGAGGACCTGACGGTCAATGTGTACGACCGCGCCGACGGCCGGGGACTTGCGATCGACCACGACGGCAACCCCGCCCTGTACGACGAGGAGGCCCTCGGCGCCCACCAGGAGCGCTTCCTGCACCTGCTGGACGTCATCGCGCAGGCCGACCCCGGGCAGCCGACCGCCCGCCTCGGCATCGCCACGCCTGCCGAACGCGCGCTGGTCCTGGAGACGTTCAACGACACCGAGCAGCCGGTGCCGCCGACGACGCTGATCGGTCCCATCGAGGCGCGGGCGGTGCACACGCCCGGCGCGACCGCCCTGGTGTACGGGCAGACCACGCTCACGTACGGCGAGCTCAATGTGCGCGCCAACCGGCTGGCCCACCACCTGCGGGAGTTCGGGGCCCGGCCGGGCGAGGTGGTGGCGGTGTCGGTGCCGCGCTCGGCCGACCTGGTCGTCGCCCTGCTCGCGGTCCTCAAGACGGGCGCCGCCTATCTGCCGCTGGACCCGGACTATCCGCAGGCGCGGCTGGCGTACATGCTCCGGGACGCAAGGCCGGTCTGCGCGGTCGCCGACCGCGCCGGCCGCCTGCCCGGGGACGGGCGGCCCCCGGTGGTCGTCCTGGAGGGCCTCGACCTGTCGGGGTACGCGTGGGTCAATCCGCCGAAGGCGCTGACCCCCCACCACCCGGCGTACGTCATCTACACCTCCGGCTCGACGGGCCGCCCCAAGGGCGTGGTGGTCCCCCACCGGGCGATCGACAACCGGCTGCGCTGGATGCAGCACGCCTACCCGCTGACCGGCGAGGACAGGGTGCTGCAGAAGACGCCGTCGTCGTTCGACGTGTCCGTCTGGGAGTTCTTCTGGCCCCTGCGGGTGGGCGCCACCCTCGTCGTCGCCCCGCCGGACCTGCACAAGGACCCGCTCGGCCTGGCCCGGCTGATCCGGGAACAGTCCGTCACCACCTGCCACTTCGTTCCCTCGATGCTCCAGGTCTTCCTCGCCGGGGCGGAGGCGGGCGGGTGCGCGGACAGCCTGCGGCGGGTCTTCTGCAGCGGCGAGGCCCTGCCCCGGGAGACGGCGCACGACTTCGCCCGCGCCCTGCCCGGCGTCGAGCTGCACAACCTGTACGGCCCGACGGAGGCCGCCGTCGACGTCACGTACCACGCCTGCGACCCGGCGGCCACCGGCCCGGTGCCGATCGGCCGGCCCGTGTGGAACACCCGCCTGTACGTCCTGGACGCCGCCGGCCAGCCCTGCCCGCCCGGCGTGCCCGGCGAGCTGTACCTGGCGGGGCGCCAGCTGGCCGAGGGCTACCTGAACCGCCCCGACCTGACGGCGGCCCGCTTCGTCGCCGATCCCTTCGGGCCGCCGGGCAGCCGCATGTACCGCACCGGCGACCTGGCCCGCTGGACGGACGACGGCGAGATCGCCTACCTCGGCCGCACCGACCACCAGGTCAAACTGCGCGGCCAGCGCATCGAACTCGGCGAGATCGAGGCGGTGCTCACCGCCCAGGAGGGCGTGGCGGGCGCCTGCGCGCTGGTGCGCGAGGACCGGCCCGGCGAGCAGCTGCTCGTGGGGTACGTGACGGGCGGCGCCGACCCGGCCGCCGTCCGGGCGGCGGTGGCCCGTGAGCTGCCCGAGCACATGGTGCCGGCCGCGGTCGTCGCCCTGGACGCGTTCCCGCTGAGCCCCAGCGGCAAGCTGGACCGGCGCGAGCTGCCCGCCCCCGTCTTCGCCGGGGCCAAGGGGGGACGGGCGCCGGCCGACGCCCGGGAGGCGGCGCTGACCCGGCTGTTCGCCGAGGTGCTGGGGCTGGGGAGCACCGGGCCGGACGACTCGTTCTTCGACCTCGGCGGCACGTCGCTGCTCGCGGTGCGCCTGGTGACGCGCGTCCGCGAGGAGTTCGGCACCGAGCTGACCATCGGCTCCCTCTTCGAGGCCCCGACCCCGGCCGCGCTCGCGGCCCGCATCGCCGCCGCCGCACCGGCCGCCGGCGACGCCCTGGGCGTCGTCCTGCCGCTGCGCGCCGGCGGGGAGGGCACCGCGCTCTTCGCCGTCCACCCGGCCGGCGGCCTCGCCTGGTGCTACGCGGGCCTGGCCGCCCGGCTCGGCCCCGGCCGGCCGCTGTACGGCATCCAGGCGCGCGGGCTCGGCGACGAAGAGCCGCTGCCGCGCACCATGGAGGAGGAGGCGGCGGACTACGCCGCACGGATCCGGGAGGTCCAGCCGCACGGCCCCTACCGGCTGCTCGGCTGGTCGGTCGGCGGCGTCCTCGCCCACACCGTGGCCGTCCTGCTGCAGGAGGCCGGCGAGGACGTCGAGCTGCTGGCGCTGCTGGACGCCTTCCCCGCCGAGCAGTGGCGCGAGCGGCCCGCACCCGAGGAGGGCGACGCGCTCACCGCCGTCCTGCGCATGGCCGGCTTCGAACGGGCCGGCGAACGCACCCGCGAGGACGTCCTGGCCACCCTGCGCCGCGCGGGCAGCCCGCTCGCCGGGCTGGGCGAGGGGACCCTGTCGAGGATCGTCGACATCGTGCCGAACCACGCCCGCATGATGCGCGAGCACCGGCACCGGCGCTTCGACGGCGACATGGTGTTCTTCACCGCCGCCGCGCCCCGCGCCGAGGACTGGCTGACCAGCAAGGCGTGGCGCCCGCACCTCGGCGGCACCCTCGACAACCACGACCTGGACTGCACGCATCCGCAGCTGCTCCAGGGCCGCCACCTGGACGCGGTCGCGGCCGTGCTGGCGGCCCGGCTGGAGGAACTGGACGCGGCTCAGGAGGGGGAGAGCAGCCCCACGAGCCCGTCGGCGAGTTCGGTGCGCCAGCACAGGTAGTCGTGGCCGCCGTTGAAGGTGCGGTGGACGGCGTCCTCGTAGCCCGCCGCGGCCAGCGTCTCGCGCAGGCGCCCGGCCGCGGGCAGGGCCACCCACTCCTGCTCGCCGAAGGAGAGCCAGAAGCGCACCGGCAGCCGCTCGGCGGCGGCGAGGACGCCGGTCAGCCACTCGGTCTGCAGTCCGGCGGGCCACCAGAACGAACCGGACTGGGCGAGCACGTTGCCGAAGCGGGACGGGCTGGTGACCGCCGCATGGGCGGCGGCGAGCCCGCCGAGGCTCTGCCCGGCCACGATCGTGCGCGCGGGGTCCGCGGTGAGCGGCAGCCGGGTCGCGGCCCAGGGCAGCAGCTCCTCCTCCAGGAAGGCCACGAACTCCGGGCGGCAGGTCAGCTGCGCCCAGCGGGTGGCCGCGTCCACGGAGTCGGGCAGCACGGCGGCCAGCGGGGGGATGCGGCCGTCGGCGATGAGGTTGTCCAGGAGGTGGGCGATGCCCAGCTGCGGTTGCCAGTGCTCGCCGTCCAGCAGCACCAGGACGGGCAGGTCGGTGGCCTTTGCGGCCCCGGGAGGTGCGTACAGCCACACCCGGCGGCGGTCGCCCAGGTGGGCGCTTGTCACCTTGCCCTCGCTGACGGTGCCGCGCGGCACGTCCGCCCGGGGCAGCCAGTCGTCCGCGCCGGGGGCGTCCGGCAGTTCGGCGCAGGCGACGGGCTGCCCGCCCCAGCGCCGCGGCAGACGGCGCGAGTTGTACGGGTCGGGGCGGCGGTTGCCGCGCATCCAGGGCCAGTACCCGGGGTCCTCGGGCCGCGGGCCGTCGCCCTCGTCCACGTGGAGGTCGTAGGTGCCGCGCCAGTCCGCGCGCAGCCGTACCGTCCAGTGCCACACGTCGGTGCCGGGGACGTGCCGCATGAGGTTGGCCTCGGGGGCCCGCGGGTCGCCGAGCTTGTTGGGCAACACCTGCACCGCGCGCGTACGGGGCGAACCGCGCCACAGGAACGTCACGGCCCGGTGGTCGGCCCTGCCCAGCGGATCGGGCCCGACCAGCGGCGTACCGCGCCGGCGCACGTCCGCCCAGAACTCCGCCAGGCCGCCGGGGCCGGGCAGCGCGAAGGGCGGTGCCGGGAGCAGCGGCAGCGCCTGCGGGCGTGCGAGGCGGGGCGGGTGCTGCGGGGCGCCTTCGGGCGGGGCGGTGGGCGTCATGCGGGGCGACTCCGATGCGATTGGATAACTTAGGCAAGCCTAAGCTAACTTAGCCTTCATTCGCATTCCTCCCGCCTCAAGGAGACCGACGCAGCATGCCCTCGACCACCCGCCGTACCGCCGTCGCCGCCCTGGCCCTCGCCGCGAGCAGCGTGCCGATGCTGGCCGGCACCGCCTCGGCGTCCTCCCACCCCTCGACCGTCGTCTCGGCACCGCTCGCCAAGGGCCTGTACCAGTCGGCCTACTCCGAGCGCCATCACGTCCTGTGGGCCACCACGGCCGTCGGCCGCCCGCCGGTCACCTCCTCGGCCCTGCTCAAGGTCGACCCGAAAACCCTGAAGGTGCAGGCGACCTCCACCCCGCCCGTGACGGACGCGGCCACCGGCGCCGTCGAGGCCGTCTACGGCGTCGCCGTGGACGACGAGCACGACACCGTCTGGACCACCAACACCCGCAACAACTCCGTCGCCGTCTACAGCCAGCGCACCGGCAAGCACCTGGCCACCCTGCCGAACGTGGCCCACGCCCGCGAGGTCGTCGTCGACGAGCGCCACGACCTCGCCTGGGCGAGCGGCTTCGGGGACGGCACGGTGGTCGCCTTCGACACGCGCACGTTCAAGGAGAAGAAGCGCGTCACCGTCCCCGGTGCGGCCCCGGCCGGCCTCGCGGTCAACGAGCGGACGGGCACGGCGTACGCGACCGACCTGAAGGGCAACCGCCTCATAGCCGTCTCCCCGTACGCCAAGGACCCCTCCTTCATCCCCGCCGGCAACGGCCCCATCTCCGTGGCCCTCTCCCCCGACGGCCGCACCGCCTACACCGCCGACCAGGCGGCAGGCGGCATCTCGGTCGTCGACCTGCGCAAGAAGTCGGTCACCAGGACCATCCCCACCGGCGCCGGCACCCTCTCCGTGGCCACCGACCGCCGCACGGGCCGCGTCCTCGTCGCCAACCGCACGGCGGCCAACGTCACGATCGTCGACCCGGCGAAGGCCACCGTGACGGAAACCCTCCCGACGGGCCCCAACCCGAACCACGTCACGGTCGCCGGCACCACCGCCTACGTCGTCGACAAGTCCGGCGCCGGCCCGGAGGGCCGGGACCAGGTCCACCGCATCCGGCTGGGGCGGTGAGGCCGCAGCGTTGTCTTCGACCCCACCGTGAGCACGTCCGGCCCGGCCATCATGCGCCCGGGCCGGGCCATTGTGGTCGAATGATGGAGGGTATTCATCCCGTTACTTGGCCTGGCCGCCAGTGGTTTGCCTCAGGTTCCGCCAAGAATACGGGGCCCGTCCTGGTGCCGTCGCGGCGCGAGGGGGGGACCATGAGGTGACGCGATCGATGGTCAGACACCTGTGGACGCTGGCAGTCGGGGGCGCGATAAACATATGGGTCGTCACGGGAATGACGACGCCGGCCTTCGCCGCTACGGCTATCTGAACATGCACCCAGTGCGTGTACTCCTCCAGCTCAGCCCTCCGACCACTTTCACCACCGTGATGACGGACGGTTCGCCACCGGGAGCCACGCATCGGGCACCGCCGAAACGAGCGTGGCCCGGTCGGTGTCGCCCAGACAAGTTCGCCCCCAACCGCCACCACGTTCCCGTCCCGCAAATGGGACTGCTGCGAACCAGCCAGACAGCCGACACCTCCAACCGACGCTCGTGGGCCGGACTCAGCTTCCATCAGTACTGACGCCAGAACGCCCGCCGGTCAACCCGCCAATGACCGATGTGCTCGCCGGTACCGTCCTGGTGGGAGAGCTCTTCGCCATGCACGTCACACAGTGCTGTCCACGTTGTCTCACCGAAGCGGTGGTTCTCGGTCACTCGGACGCGCCAAGCCAGCTTCCACCCTTGAACGGTAAGGGTGTCGATGCCACCGGCAGCAAGCAAGAGAGCCGGTGGACCGAGGCATCCCAAGCTTGGGTCGAGAACGACCGCTTCCTCCTCACCAGGAACGTGGAACTCAAGACGCCGACCGCTCCAGCGCAGACCGAGCCGCTCAGCCAGCGTCCGTGAAGGTACTGCTCGGTCCCTCGGCTTGCCCTTCGTACCATCCTGCAGCCGAACAAGGAAGGTGTCCTCGTACAGTGTCGTCGCGGCGAACACCGCCCCGACACCTTGGAGAGCAGCCACCGTCGCGAGGGGTTGCCGGTAGTACTCCCCGAGGTACATCTGCGATGGCCACCGTTCACTCAGAGTCGGTGCTTCCGGCTCCATCAGATTCGTGACCAAACAGTCCTGCGCATCGATCCGCGTAAGGACAGCCTTTACTTCCACCCGGACAGTCCTGCCGTCCTGGCGTTGCCTGGTGGGCGAACCGGCTGGCCCAGTGTTCTCGAGCCGGACGAGCGTGTAGGGGTCGGTGACCAGTACGGGCAGACCGTCCTGCCTGTCCGGCCCGCCAGGCGGCCGAAGCTCGTACTCGGAGTGCAGCACGTACCACGTGGCACCGTCAGGATCACACACGGTCAAGAACTGGGAAGGACGCACTTCCTGCAGAGCGGTGGAGGCATCTGCTTCGCCCACAGGAGCGCACCACCAGGAATGTGGCTGGAGGCCTGTTCCTACGGAATACGACCACTCGGGTGGGACAGTCGGATCGATCGCGTGCCGTCGGTCCAGCGCACAAGGCTCAGAGGGCTCGGACCAGGGCCGCAGTCCGCCCGAGCCGGGTACCGTCACGCCGTGCCACTCCTCCAGAACCGTGTCGAGTAACTTCTGCTGCTGTGCGTAGGCAGACCACTCCTCAACTTTGTAGCCCCGCCTGTGACGCAACTGCACGTCAAGCCGCCTCGGCTTGAGAAAGCGCAAGCGGCGGATCATCCATGGGAAACGCTTTGGATCACTGTCGGTCCTTCCGACCACCGGTCCGAAGTAGATTTCGCAGCGCTCCGTCTCCCTTGTGGACACCGGCAGCACAGAGACTCTCGGCAGCTTGACGAGCGGCTTTCGTGACGGCACGAGCATCGGCTGACCCAGCAACGTCCGTATGCCGAAGATCGTCTGCTGGATACTCCTGTGCGCCTTGCGCTGACCGCGCGCCATAACGCCTTGCCACCGCTCCATCGGTACTGCTTCAGCCCCGAGCAGCAACGCACCATAGGCTGCCAGCCAGCTTGCCTCGGCGATGAACCCGTCGTCGCTGTTCCCGAACAGCTCCAATTGCTCGATGGCCGTCTCCGGATCGTCCCTCCAAATCTGCGCGACAGTGCGTACGCACAACGAGCGCAGCGGCTGACTGGGTACCGCACAAAGCCACAGGAGCACCGTGGTCACAGCCCCTGCGTCCCGCCGCACCTCCTCCGAGCCCGAGGACGCCCAACGGAGGAATTCCTGGAGCATGTTCAACCCGTCTCCGTCTTCCAGGAGGTGGAGGATGGGGGCAATGAAGCGACTTGCCAACTGCTTTCGCCCCAGCTTACCGAGTTCCTCGTGGAGGAAGCCGGCACCTGCCGGATGGTCCCGGTTCGCGGAGTTCACCAGCACCGTGTACCAGACCCAGGGCGCCAGTTCGGGGTCGGCTGCCCAGCGCCTCAGAAAATCCAGGGAGGATTTACTGCGTATCAGGTCACGACGCCTCCCTTCGAGTGACTCCAGGATGGCCATGACCACGACGGGTGGCAGTCTCCTCGGCAAAAAATTCGAGAGTTCCTTACCGACGTGAATGTGGGGTACCGCGCCGGCCAGGGCAAAGAGCAGCCGAGCGGCACGGTCGGCAGCCTCTTTTACTCCGGTCAAGTCCCTCAGGAGGGACGTCAGATGGTGCCGGTGCCTCGGATCGCGCATCAGATTGCCAGCCCATATGTGCTCCGCGAAGCGCTGTACGGCAAAGCTGATCCGTTGATTCTGCGGATCGAAGGCCAGCACGCCGGCTTGGAACAGCCATTCCAGTAGATGTGCGGGATCCCCCAGCTCCGTCTCGGGGCGCAGGGCCTCGCAGGCGGCATGGTAGTCGAGGGAGTCCATCAAGCCGATGCGTGCGCCGAGAAGGGCGCAAGCCCTGCTCACCAGGGGGTGTTCCGCAGTGGCCGGCCTGCCGTGAAGATATTCGAAATAATCTTTTCCGAGGATCCTCAGCCACCATTCGAAGAGGTCGCCGATACTGGGCACCGAAACGGGCATCCCGCGATCCACGCTGCCACGTTCACGGTGAAGGCACCAGGCAAGCACGGCGAGCATCAGTGGGCGGCGCAGTTCTGCGACATCCGGCGGCAGGACCAGCGCAGGCACCTTGTAGACGTCCCGCATGACCTCCCAGGCTCGTCCCGGATCCGTCACACCGTTCGCCCAGTGGATCCCGTAGGGGCGGCCCCCGGTCTCTGCCGATGTCAGGCGCCGGTCCAGCCGGGTGGACGCCACGAGCAGAACCGAGGGGAATTCTCTCAACAGCATGGCAAGGGATGCGAAACCGTCGAGTTCTTCACCTCGCAGGCGCGTGACATCGTTGAGAGCGTCGACGATCAGCACGGCGTTCTTCCCAGTGGAATCCGCGTGCCCCTGAAGTGCGGCCAACAGCAGCCTGGCAGGGACGGCCGGGCCCCCCGGTACGGCTGCGCTGGAGAGGCGTCCCTCCCATGACTCATCGCTGCCGAGTTCGCGACCGGTGACGAACGCGACCGGAGCGCCGGCAGCGACCCTGGCCTCGGCCCAGGCTCCGAGTCCGTACGACTTGCCGGTCCCCCATCCTCCTGCGATCAACAGAGCACCAGTCGCCCGGGCCGACAAGGCGGCGTCGGAGCCGAGTGCGGCCAAGCGGCGTCTGCACGCCTGCAGATCCTGAAGGGCAGTGAACAACTGCTGTTGCGCCGCAAGGTGATCGGCCGGCAATTCATCCACCAGCCCGGCGGCCTGGAAACCTGCGCACAATTCCCTGATCAGGTCTCCCATCCCCTCGGCCACAGCTGCGATCCGTCCGAGAGCAGCCACGATGTGGGAACCGTCGGCCCTGGCGGCCTCGGGTCCAGCACGCTCGAGCGTTGTGGCCAGCGTCTCGATCGCCAGGAGGCACTCCGCGCGGTCGCTTTCCCCGGCGTGCCACACCGCGAGGGCGGCGTCCACCTGCTCGGCGGTGGGGCTCCGGAGCCCGTCTGCGGACGGTTGCCATGCACTCCAAGGCCTCAGCGCGTCGACCGCGGATCGGATGCGTACCACGGTCGGTGCGGGGTCATTCAGCTCCTCCAAGACACCGCTGAGGGGGGTGTGCAGCCACGGGGTCTCGGGCCCGTCGGCACCAGGGGTGCGCCGTACGCTCCGTACCGTGGCGATCGTCTTCCGGTTCAGATCATCCAGGCAGGCGAACTGCACATCGTCGGACCGATCATCCGACTTGCGGATCACCTTCCCTATCACTTCTCCGGTGAAATTCCCGTTGAACTCGAAATGATCCCCGAGGATGTATGTGGCATGCGCTTCGGGCAGGGACAGAGTTCGGATGACCTCGTCGATGGGCATCCCTTCCCACCCGGCTGCGGCATAGCTGTTCCATGCAGCAACGAGCGCGGCTCTCAGCCCGAGACGCCAGGGGAACTCCTTGGTGAGAGCCTTGAGGGCATGGAGCGCCTCAGGTGTGCACCTATTGACCAGCACGCGGGGGATGGCGTCCCGCCACTCGACCACGTGCTCCGCCGGACCCATGAAATGGCCGCCCAAGCGATAGGCAGTCTCCACATCGGCGAAGAGGGAGTGAAGCCAGCGGTAGAGGTCCGCCAGCTCGACCTCGGCCAACGACCGTTCGATGCGCTGTCGCACTTCGCCCGTAGCGCATGCCTCAGCAAGGGCACGGCTGAAACTTTCCGATGTATGTACCAGCGCACGGATGCGAGGCCACGAATCCCGTGCGTCCGTGAACAGCATGGCTCTGGCCGCCCGCACGGCCAGCTCCCGCTGATCCGGCTCGGATGCTTCTGCCAAGCCTGTGAGCACCTCGGTCGCAAGACGGCGCGCCGACCGGCTTCCGGCCGGCAGAAGTGCTTCGAGTAGCCACGACCAGGTCTCCTGGATGAGATTGGGATCCGCAGCCTCAGCTGGGAGCACCAGGGGGGCGTCACCGTCCCCAGCCCGAGCCGCCCGCTCGGCAGGGCCGGTACACCCGACAGATGCGTCTCCTTCCCGGTCTCTGACGGCTACGGCCACCAGGCAGGCGAGTCGCTCCATCACCGACGCCAGTGGCGCCGCCCATTGAGGATCCAGGAACCTGAGGTTCCAGGGCAGTTGCCCGCGCGCCAGGTCGCCTCTCACAGCTCGTTCGAGGTCGTGGGCAAAGTCTGCTGGGGCATGGCAGGCCGCACGGCGCAACAGATCCGTCTGGGTTCTGCGGGACCGCTCGTCGGAATCGGCTGGCAAACTGCAGACGACGGCCGCAGTCCACCGGGACCAGAGTTGCCCGGTCAGCCCGTCCATTCGATCGGCCTGGTGCAGGAGGAGGAGCGCCCGGAAGCCCGCCCAGGCGCGAAGGTCTTGACGGCCCGTTCCGAGCCAGTCGTCGCGGTGATCGTGCTCGGCACCAAGATAGGTGAGCGCACAGTCCGTGAGTGCAGCCAGATCTTCGGCAGAAAACACCCTGGCTCCCGGCCATTCAGCCAGGTCATAGCTGTACTGCTGGTCCCCCTTGCCGGTATCCGGGTCACATTGGAGGTTCCACAACAGCCTCAGGAAGCTGTCGGGATCACCTGTCTGCGCCTCGGTAAGGGCCTTGTGCTGAGCGGTGGCAAGTTCCACGGCAACGGATTCGTTCTTACGCTGGGCCGCTTCGGCATTCATCCGCATGGATCGTGCCAGCTCGCTGTCGAGTGCGATGCCCTCGAAGAACCATTTCAGCCGTCGCCAAGCCGGATTGTCCTGTCGGCCGTAAAGGAGCTCGAAGGCTGCTTGGTCGTGGTGCCGGAAGAGGTGGGATGCGAGGAATCCGTACGCTTCGGCCACGTCCGGTTCGCCCGCCTTGACGGCGCGCTCCGCCTGATCGAGCAACCAGCCGAAGTCCTGCTCGCTCAGCAGCCGGGTCCGAACGGGGGCATTGCTCGGGAGATCACCGGCCGTCTGCCATTGCCGGATGCCGGTCAATGCTCGTTTCCACGACCGGGTCAGTGCCCAGAGCTCATGGGCGGGGAAATCGTCGGAACGAAGGCTCTCTGTGACCAGTGCCTCGACCAGGCGCAGCCGCTCGGCATCGACTGCCGCGGCATCCTCCACGTCGGTGCTCTCGAGGGCCGCCGGGAAGAAGACGTCCTCGTGCTTTCGCAGGCGGCCGACGATGATCGAGGCCACGAGCGGTCGGAGACCAGCGACGCGGTCAATCCGCAGGATGCGATCGATGACCTCGTCGATGAAGCCCTCCACCACCGACTTCTTGCCGCTGAGGAAGTCGCCTCCACGAGCGGTCAGCCAGCGCAGGATCTCGATCACTTGGTCATCGGTGCAGTAGGACACCATCGTCCGGAGAAAAAAGAGGTAGGAGCCGACCAGATGGGGATTCCGCGGCGGCCGGAGAACGTCGAGCACCGCCGCGATACCGATGTACCGCGGCCAGAGTCCGGACAGTAAAGTCCCGCGGAGCTCGTCGTCAGGATCGACACGTGCGGCGTAGTCGTCGTTCTGCAGGGAAGTGAGGAGAGGCCCTAACGCACCGGCGGCAGCCTCAGGAGAGCAGGCGAATACCGCGGCGACCGCGAGCCTGCGCTCCGTCGCAGGACATCGGTCTTCGCCGCAGACAGCGAGCAGCGGTGCCACCAGTTCGGGGCCCGCACAGGCCTGAGCGAGACGCAGGGCCACGCGCACACGCGCCCGCAGGGGCCAGTCGTCGTCCAAGCTGGACAGATCGCCCGTCAAGGCTGCGCCTATCTGGTCCGCCAGCCTGGGATGGGCCAGATCCCAACGCGAGAACTGCCATCGCGTGGCGCTCAGTTCCACGTCAGCCGCATGGTCCAGCAGGCGCGAGACGATCAGTCCACGCATGGCGTCGGACCGCACCAGGGCACTGTGTACGGTCACACTTTCGACATCTGCAACGACCAGCCATTCGGTGTGCTCTGGGGCGAGCGCGACCAGCCAGGCCGCCGTCTCGCGAAGGGGCGGGGGAATCCGGGACGCGTTCGCGCCTGGCACGTGGACGAGGAAAATCTCCGCTAGTCGCCGGTGGGACAGCCGCCGCCGAGTCAAGTAGGAGGCAGCAAGATAGGCCGACAGCGAAGAGTGGCGAAAGGACTTCCGCTCGTGGTCGATCCCCGTGAACAACGCGGTCCCGAAGGTTTCCCGCACCGCTTCCGGAGTGACAGGGAAGCGGTCCCCGGGCGCGCTCTCCTCCACTCCCCCGATGAGCTCATCAATCCTCAGGTCGAGTCGGTGCGGCTGGCTTCGCGGGCCATGTCCGTCCCACAGCGTCCGTCGTCCGCACAACAGCATTCGCGCAGCGATACGCCCGGCGATTTCCAGGCGCTGTGACGGCGACGTTCGAGGCGCTCGTGCCGGGAATCGTCCAGGGTCGTGCTCGTCGGCTAACAGGCGAACTCCGCTCGCAAACAGCTCTCGGGGATCCCCGCTCAGCCCATCGTTCTCCCGATACGTGCGCACCAGTAGTTCCAGGGTCAGCGGTGCGCTGGCCAGGGCACCCGCTCCGACGGACACCGCGGCGACGATGAGTGCTGTTCCATCCACACCGGCGCTGTCCGCCAGGCGCACGGCCTCCGCCCGGGACAGCGGTGCAAGGTCGGCGAACGAACACTCGCTGAAATGCTCCTGTAGAACCTCGGTCATGCGGACTAGGTAGTCGGCTGTGCGGCAGGCCAGGAGCATCCGGAGGCCTGCCGTGTCCCTGCTGTGCAACGACTTCGTCAGCCGCCCCGGCAACTGGTGAAGCATCGTGCTCTCGTCCAGTTGGTCCAGCACCACAGTCAGACGCTCGCCGTCCCTCTTTTTGGGCAAAGTGGACGACAGCCCTGCTGCATCGTCGCCACCGGCGCGCGGATTTCCGCGGGGAAGCGCGGTGAGATACCGTCCCACAAGGTCCTGGTACGAATTCTCGGTCAGGTCCGAACCATTGACCCAAACATATCCGGCCGACGTCTCCGGGTCCTCCGGCTCGAGCGCCCTGAGATCCTGGACGATGCGGCGCAGCACCGTGGTCTTACCCCCGCCGGGCTCACCGAGCAGCACCGTGGCTCCGCAAACGGCAACCGCTTCTGGAGGCAGCAAGGCCCCTGGGACGGGTGGCCCGTCTGACGGTCCGGACGCCACATCCTCGTCCAGGAACCCGTCGTCACCCAGCGGAAACAGATCCTCGACCGGATCGTTACCCGCCCGCACCCGGCACAGTCGGTCGGCCTGGATCTGGAAAACACCGTTCAATGCGCCTGCCCACCATGAGTGTCTGCCACTCCATCGCCGGAGTGGAATGTTCCGCGTCGACGGTCCACATATTTTCCCGTCACTGATTTCAGGAAGTAACCGCTGAATTCAAAGTGATCGCCGCCGTAGTGGCGTTCGCCACGCGGCTGACCGAAAGGGCGGTCCTGCGGTGGGACAGCATGCTGCCGAGTACTCCGATCACCGGATGTGGACGATTGGAGGCTGGCGATCACGGTGGTCACCACGGCAGCAGCGTGAGCAGCAGCTCTGGAGCGCGCACCGCCGGCGTCGACAGCTCGTTCGACGGTCTGCACCCGTGCACCGATCCCGCAGACGACCAGCGCCCGACCGGGCTGAAGCAGGTGCGCCCCAGCGGCAAAGCCGGAGCTTCCGCTCTCGACCGCCACAGCGTCCCTGCCATTGTGGTGCAGCCGCACCACCAGTTCACTGGGCACCGAGCCGCTGGGCACGCCTCCGCAGACCAATGGTTCGAAGTGGACGACGGGCAACCCTGCGAGGGCCGGCACCGGCCGATCGTCGTCCATGGAGATACGCCTGCGCCACAACCCGTCCTGGAGTGCGGCCCGGGCGACCTGCAGGAGGGAGCCGGACGGGGCCCATGACCGTGCCGTGGTCCCGGTTACACCCTGATGCAGCAAGGCTCCTTGGACGTCGTAGGCCGTCGTGGCCACTACTACGTCGCCGAGGGCGATGTCCTCCTCCAGACAGCTCGCCACACCGACGAAGAAGACGGCTTCGGGTGCGAGCTCACCGACAAGCTCACTGAGCAACGTCGCGGCCTGATCACCCTCGCCGAGCAGTCCGAGCGCGACCTGCCACGGGCTTCCGGGCAACCGACCGAACTCGGCTCCTTCTCCCCCCGGGAGCGGCAGCCGCTGCACATCCTCCAGCCGGTCGCGCACGGCCCGGTACTCCACAGGCAGCGCCGTCAGCACCGCCACCGTCCCCCAAGGATCACGTACCCATCCGGTCCCCACAGTGTTCCCTTCTCATCCGCCAAGGCCGTTCCAGGGAACTGCGGCAGCAGATTGACGTCAAATTGTTTGTACACCAGCAAGCTTGTATCGGGTCACCAGAATCATTAATTCCCACCGCAAGGCAAGGGCGCTCACTAGAGTTGCGCCATGACCGGTGAACCAGCCCCAGACAGAGAATCGCCGATCCCGCCGGCCCTGACCATGCGAGAGCTCGTAAGCGAGGAGACCTGGGCGGACTTCCGGCGACAATCGTTCGAGCGCCCGCACCCTCGCGGTGACGTGTTGTTACAACAAGGTGATGACGGCACTCATGTGCTCGCCGTGCTGTGTGGTTTGACCAAGGTGGAACACACAGCACGGAACGGCTCCGTCAACCTACTGGCCTTTCGCGGTCCGGGTGAGCTGCTCGGCGAGCTGGCGACGATGGGCCGGTGCGGTCGGCTGGCGAGCGTCACCACCCTTTCACGGTGTCGGGTGGCAGTCATGCACGCGGCCGCTTTCACCAAGTTCGTCACGGACCATGACCTCTACCCCGCTCTACTCCACTTTGCCCAGGCCCGACTGCGGGAGTCGACCCCGGACGGCGCGGGGCTCGGACAACGGCTGGCTGCGACGCTGGTGAGGGTGGCCGACATGCTTGTCGCATCCGGCAACGATGCCGGGCGCCCCCTTGTGCTCCCCCTCAGACGCCGCGAGCTGGCCAGCTACCTCGTCACTCATCGCAACAACGTCAGTGATCAGTTGAGGGAACTGCGCAGGTTCGGCGTCAGAGGCCACCGGTCGTCCATCGTGGTCGAAGACCTGTCGGCTCTGCGCCAGGCCCTGGAGACACTGTACGAGTAACCCGCCCCGGCGCGCCGTCCACCCGAGCCGAGAATGTGACCGGCGTCACCGGCTATCGGCACTGGGGCAGCACAACGCCCCATCGATTCCCGCGAGCCTGGACAGGCACAGCGACGCGGTAACCACCGCGTCAGCCACTGCCGATCCGACCTCTCCATGGAGGAATCGCGATGTCCGAGCGCCACGGGCTCCTGCCCGAAGCAACCGCCCACCCCTACAGTCACAGCCGTACCCTCCCGCCATACCGCGGCATCCTGGCCGTGGATGCCAAGGACTTCACCGGCCGCCCGGCCATCGAGCACGCTGTCATCAGCCGCACCATCCCGGAACTCCTGCGGATCTCCTTCACACGGGCCGACCTCTCCGGCCTCTGGGAGGACCGAAGGTTTGCCAACTCTACGGGCGACGGCTATGTCTTCGGATTCGATCCAGCAGCCATGCCGTTCGTCATCCACCCGTGGCTGAGGACCCTTCAGGACGTGCTCACCGAGTTCAACGTGCATTCCATGGGGGTGGCCCCGATCCGGCTCCGAGTCAGCCTCCACATCGGCCCGTTGCCCGACAGCGGGGAGGACTTCGACGGCAACGGCACCCCGCGCAACGACACCCACCGACTGCTCGACTCCCGTCCGGTGAAGGCGATCCTCGCCTCCTCCAACGAGAACATCACTCAGGTCGCCGCCATCTTGTCCGACCGCTGCTACCAGGATGCCGTAGCCAGCGGTTACACCGGGCGTCATCCCGACTACTTCATCGAGGTGCCGGCGACAGTGGAAGGGAAGCGCTTCGATCAGCAGGCCTGGCTCCATGTACCGGTCCCTTCGGGCGCCCTGTACGACCGCCGCGTACTCGGCGATGAGGTGATCGCGGACCAGGAGGCGGGAGATGACAGTGCCCGGGCCGGCCGCGCCAAGCCACGCGCACGCAGTCCTCGGTCGGTGAAGAACTACCGAGCGGACCACGGCAATCTGAACAGCGGTACTGTCCATGGCGACCAGCAGGTCAGTAACACCACCGTCAGCGGTGACTACATGCACGGTGGCAAAGCCGGCTCCGTACGCGGCAACCTGGGCGACACCGTTCAGGGCGACAAGAACACGGACCAGCGGTGAGCCCCCGGGCCGAACGCCCGGCCTTCCCCGGCGGCCCCTCGTGGGAAACCGGGGGATCCGGCTCCCGCGCCGAAGAGACGTTGGCGCCTGGAACGAAGCCCGAATCCACGATGTCCAGTGCCCCTGACCGGCAGGCGGCCGCAGAGGACGCAGACGATGAGGCCTTCGACCAGTCGTTGGAGGACCTGGTCGCCGCAACAACCCACGGGCGTGCCTTCTCCTTCAACTACTACGCACCGGGCGGCAACATCAACGCCGGTTCGGTGAGCGGCGGTCAACATGTGCGCAACGGGATCCATGGTGGTGAGGAATACCGCGTGGAAGTGCACGAGGGCCTCATCTCCGAACAGGAGCTCGCCGAGGCGCTACGGGGCTTCGCGGAGCCGGAATGGTTCCCCGCCGCCAGGGCAGAACTCGGCCAGGGAGTGTTCTTCCTGACCGGTAAGCCGGGAACCGGACGACGCACTGCAGCCCTCAACCTGCTGGACCGCCATAGTCCACCGGACAGCACGCTGTGGGCCATCGACGGCGATACAGACCTGTCTACGTGGCGCCCCGGCCGTGCCGGCGGCTACCTGATGGACGGCTTACTGCCCACCCAAAGGCTGAGGCCGGGCGCCCTACGCCATCTCCAACAACTGCTGCGTGAGGCCGGGGCCTGCCTGGTAGTCGTGGCACAAGACGAACCCGAGCTCGTCCGTGATCTCGAACGCCTCCTTCAGGCACGACTGTTGGTGTGTTCACCACCTTCTCCCAGGGAAGTGTTCGATACCCGATTCAAGGTCGAAGTGCCGGATCCGGCCGAGCGCGAACGACTGCTCGAGTCTTTGGAGCCCGGCCTCTTGGACGGCCTCCTCGTCCCCGAGCTGGTCCCCTCAGAAGTGGTCGAGCTGGTGACCGCCGTAGCAGCATCCGCCGAAGAGCCTGCAGCCCTCTCCGGCCTGCGCGACCGGCTGAGTTTTCTGGCCGAGGGGGAGATCCCCGAGCTGATCAACCAGCTTCACGACGATCCCGACGCCCTGGCGTTCCTGCTGGCCTCCTGCGTCTTCGAAGGGCTCGACTATCGGATCGTCCAGGAGGAGGCGGACCGGCTCCTCACCATCGCGGACGGGACTTTGCACGCCTTCCTCGACACATCGGAAAACGGCACTGGAGAAGGACAACCACGGGCCAACCCCCGCTTCGTCTTTCGGCGATCACTAGAGGACCTGCTGCGCAGCGTAGGCGCGCAGCGCGCGCCGAAGGAGATCATTCTCTCCTCGACCCACCCCTACATGGTGGAACCGGTGCGGTTTACCCGGCATCGGCAGGCAGAGACGGTCCTCAGGCATGTCTGGCGCGAATACGGCGGTCTGTCAACAGTGCTGACCGAATGGATGGACCAGGTTCAGGGCGGAAGAGAACTCACGGCACGTGTCGGTCGTGTCGTGGGCATGGCCGCCGGCTGGGGCGGCGGACGGCGGGCGTTGCGCCACGTCGGCGTCCTCGCCAAGTCAGAGCGCGAAAGCAGCCGAAGCATTGCTGCCTATGCCCTGGGCATCGCATCCGAGGACCCCGTGCTGGTCGGTGAGGTGAAGCACCGGCTCGTCCAGTGGAGCTGGAGCCCGAGTCCAGAACTGCGCACAACCGTCGCGCATGCCTGCGGCACCACTTTCGGCTTTTCCCGTCCGGACCTGGCGATGACACTGCTGCACCGGGTCTCCCGAGGGCCGGACGGCGAGCAGAGCCTGTCGGTGAAGCGTGCAGTCCGCACCTCGTCGGCAAACCTGTTCAGCTCGGGCAGCCAACCAGTGGTCGTGCGCCACTTGGCCGAATGGGTCCGCCGGGACGGACCTGACGCCGAGCTCGCCCTGCGCCTCTTCCCTCACCTCCTGGCGGATGCCTCGTGGTTCCACACCCAGTTGCTCGATGGTGGTGAGTGCGCGCAACCGGTCGTCGAACTCATCCGCCGCGCATTGAACCACGACGGCATGTTCGACACGACCTGCCACCACCTGGTCCGCTGGTGCCGTCGCGCCGCTTGGGCCGAATCCCAGCAGGAAGCCATGACGATCCTCTTCCGCGAGCTGGCCCAGGACATGCAGCACGGAGTGCTGCGGTTGTTCGTCGTGATCGACCGGATCGACGATCCCGGCTTGGTCGGCCGCGACACTGCCCGGAAAGCTCTCGAAGCCTGGCGCCGCGGGACACCGACGGGTCCGGCGCCAACGAACAGCAACCCATTGACCGGAAAGGGGGCCCAGTGACCACCGACAACAACCCTCCGATCTGCTCACCGGCCACCCACGCACCCTGGCTCGAGATCCTGCGTCAACGCTGCTCCGGCCGCCTGGACCGGGCTCTGGTGCTCCGGGACCAGGCCGGCGCACATTACCTGCTGGGGCCCCGGAAGCTGCGCAGGACGGAGGCCGACGAGGCCGCGAGACCCGCCATTCCCCGCCTGCTGGACCGATACGAGTCCGCCTTCCACGTCCGCTTGGATCAACGGACAGCGATCAGAGGAGTCGCGCTACCTACTTCCTACGGCACCGAATCGGTGGACATGCGGGTGCAATGGTGGGTCCACGACCCGGTCCGGGTCGTGACCTCCGGGGTACACAGCGGCTGGGACGTCGTACGGGCCGACCTGGATCGCCGGCTGAGTGAGGTCGAGCAGGCCTGGTCCGGCACGGGCCGTAGCCTCACCGCCGGGGACGTGTTGCACCACTTTTCTCTGTCGTACCGCTTAGACGCCACCGGTCTCACGTATCACCTCGCTGACGTCCACGCCCGCCAGGCAGAGGGGGATCTACGGCTCGGACAGGACTCCGTGGCCACTCCGCCGTACTCATGGGCAGCCAACCGACGCGAGGAGTACGAATTCTGCCTTCAGGCCGTACGGAACGGCCCGGTTTCGCTCGCCACCCTGTGGCTGCTCAGACACCCGCACGAGGTCAGCCAAGTACTGGACTGGTCGATGCGCCACCAGGACCTCTTCCGGGAGGAGACGAACTGGCAGGACGAGATGGCCGGTCTGCTGGGGGCTCTGACGCCGGAAGAGCAGCAGGAGCTCTCCGAGCTGGTGCGCACTCGGTTGATCGCCTTGGGGCGGCGCGTTCCAGGGCCTCGGCCGAGCTGACCAGGCCACGGTCACCACTCAAGTGATGCCCAATCGGCACGACGAGAGAAGACAGCAATGGCATTACTACGCTGGGACAATGCATTCGACAACATCGAGACGCATGTCCTGGAGCTTCAGACCAGCCCGGACCTGCACCTTGCGCTACCGGGCCTCGCGCGGCCGCTGCGACTGAGCCCCGCCGAGGCCAGGAACGCGCTCTACAGGGTTCCCGGCGACGAAGACCTGCGGAATTCAATCTGGTCGAGCACCATCGCCCGAGCCCGGCGCGAGGGCGACGCCCGCTCGGACTGGCAGCTCTTTGTCACGTGGCTGGCCATCCCCGCGCTACGCCGGACGGTGTACCAGGTGTCCAGCCGCCTGGGAAGCGAACGCGCCGAGGTCGAGGCGGAGGTGCTGGTGGCCCTGCTGGAGGAGTTGCAGACGGTCGCGCCGGACCAGCCGAACTGCGGCCAGACGCTGCTGCAGGCCGTCCGGACCCGCGCGTGGCGCGCCGCTCGCCGCCCGCCCGAAGCGACCGTCGCGGACACAGCGGTCATGGAGGTTCTTCGGCGACGCTCCGGCCACGGAGTGGAAGGACACATTCCCGCTCCGGCCAGCCGAGAGCGTCTGCTCGCTGCACCTCGGATCACGGTGTCTCGTGCGCAGCGCGAGGGCGAACTCCTCGGGGCGCTGGCTCACCGGCTCGGCCTGCGCGACCTGGTCTCCGCAACGACAGGTACAGGGCAAAGGCGCCGCATCGGGAAAATTTCACTGAGGAAGAAAGGCGGGCCACGATGACTGGGCGGGGAGCCACCCAGCTGACCTTCCCGGAAGCCTTCGCGCTTCCGGTCACCACCAACCTGCGCACAGCCGCGGCGGCGTTCGGGATGAGCATGAGCACGGCCTACCGGCTTGCTGGCCGCGGAGCATTTCCGTGCAAGCTGCTCCGCCCCGGACACCGCTACCTCGTACCAACTGCGCCTTTGATGCGCGCCCTCGGTATCGAGGAATGGCCAGTCTATGCAGATGACTTGGCGGCGGGCGCCGAAAGCGAAGCCGAGCTCGACTGAACAAAGCTGTTCAGGCGCAGCACACGGCTGTAGGTCAGGCAAGAGAGCCGACGTGGGATCTGGCGGCGGAACCCGGGAGCCGATCTCCAAGCGCTCGTTGCGGGCGGTTCGTGAGCGGCCTGCAGGTCACTGTGCGTGTAAACCGCAGCCCACGGCCGGAGCGCGGCGGCGACCTGGCAGCTGCGGGCGAAAGATCGAAAAGGGCCGTTCCCGATCATCGGAAACGGCCCTTGACCTGCTACTTCGCAAGTCGGGACGGCGGGATTTGAACCCACGACCCCTTGACCCCCAGTCAAGTGCGCTACCAAACTGCGCCACGTCCCGGTGCTTGTCCGGCCCGGGGTTTTCCCCGCGCCGACCGCGCACGAGAACAATACCGCACTTCGCGGGGTGGTCGCGCACCGCTTTCCGGCGGCCGTCCCGGCACACCGTAGCGGGGCGGATGCGGAGCGTGTCCGGGCCGTCAGGGGGGCCGGTGGGCTCGTCTTCCTTCGGGTGATCCTCGGTGCCGTTTTCTTGGTGATCAAATCCGCGCACTTCCCCCTTTCCGGGCCCCGGGGTGTTGACCCCAGGCACATGAGGCATGCAACGATCACCTTTTGCATGTGACCTTCCGCCTCACGCAACTCCCCTGGACCAGGAGGAAAGTTGGACACGGACACCCACATCGCGGCGGCGGCTTCCGCCGCCCTCTCCCGTCGCGGGTTCCTGCAGGCCGCGGCGGGGGGTGCCGTCGTGGCCGGGGCGGGCGTCGCGCTGCCGGGGGTGGCCGGGGACGCCCTGGCCGCCGGGCGGGGCGGGCGGGCGGACGTGCTGTCGTTCACCGCGGCCACCAACGGGGCGGCGTCCATGGCGCCGGACGGGCGGCATCTGGTCGCCGAGGTGCAGAACGTGCTGTGGTCGGTGCCGCGGGAGGGCGGGGAGGCCGTGGCGATCACGCCCGCCGACCTGGAGCCGACCCGGCCGGTGCACGCGCCGGACGGCCGGCAGCTCGCGGTCTGCGCGTACCGGGGTGGCGGCTTCCACATCTGGGTGCTGCGGCCCGACGGCTCGGGGCTGCGGCAGCTGACGGACGGGCCGTGGGACGACCGGGGGCCGGCGTGGTCGCCGGACGGCACGCGGATCGCGTTCGCCTCCGAGCGGGACGGCGACCCGGTGGCGGGCAGCCCGTACCGGGTGTGGGTGGTGGACGTGCGCACCGGCGCGCTGACCAAGGTCACCGGGCTGCCCGGGCAGGAGGGCCCGGGGCAGGAGGGGGCCTGGGAGGACTTCGACCCGGTGTGGTCGCCCGACGGCCGGCGGCTGCTGTTCGTGCGCGGCCGGGTGGAGGGCACTGCGCTGCAGTCCCGTACGGTCGCGTCGGTGGCGGCGGACGGGCGCGGGCCGGTACGGGTCGAGCACACCGAGGCGGCGGCCGCGCAGGTGATGACCCCGGCGGTCTCTCCCGACGGCCGGCTGGCGTACCTGCGGACGACGGCCGCGCCGGCCGCCTCCTGCACGCTGGTCGTGGACGGGGCGGCGGTGCCGGTCGAGGGGGACGTGGAGCCGGTGCCCCCGCGGTGGGTCTCGCGGGACGAGCTGCTGCTGACCGTCGGGGGGCACTTCGCGGTCGTCCAGGTGCCCGCGGGGGCCAGCAAGGGCAAGGCCCCGGCGGACGACCTGCCGCACCCCTCGGCCGCCCCCGCGCCGACCCCGCCGGCGACCGGTCGCGGCGTGCCGGCGGTCACGATTCCGTTCCGTGCGAAGCTGCCGCTGTCCCGGCCGCGGTACGACGTGAAGCGGTACGACTTCGCCGCCGAGGGCGGTGGCGTGCGGCCCGTACGGTCGCTGCACCTGCCGGCGCTGTCGCCGGACGGCCGCCGGGTGGTGTTCGCCGCGCTGAACTCGCTGTGGCTGGCCGACGTCTCCGGCGGCCGGGCGCCGCGGCGGCTGGTGAAGGCGGATCCGACGCGCTACCTGTTCGCGCCGTCCTTCTCCCGCGACGGCCGGGCGCTGATCTACGCCGACGACCGTGACGGGCTGCTGGCGGTGCGCCGCCGCGAGCTGGCCACCGGCGCCGAGACGGTGCTGGCCGCCGGCGGGCGCTCGCTGCCGGCGCTGTCGCCGGACGGCAGCCGGCTGGCCTGCGTCGACATGTCGGGAAACATCGTGGTCCGCGAGCTCGCCGGCGGCACCGAGAAGGTGCTGGCCGCCCCGCTGGGCGCGGGCGGGCTGCCCGGCAGACCGAGCTGGTCCCCGGACGGGCGGTACGTCGCGTTCTGCGACCGCAACCGCCTGAACCAGCGCTTCCGCGAGGGCTACAACCTCATCCGCGTCGTCGACACCACGACCGGCGAGGCCCGGCTGCACGCGCTCGCCCCGCACGCCTCGGTCTCCGACCGCTACGACTCCGGCCCGGTCTGGTCGCCGGACGGCCGCACCATGGCGGTGATCAGCGAGTCCGCGCTGTGGCTGCTGCCCGTGCGCCCCGACGGCACGCCGGACGGCGAGGCGCGGCGGCTGACGGACGAGGCCGCCGACCACCCGTCGTGGGCGGCCGACAGCCGCCGGATCCTGTACCTGTCCGCCGGGCGGCTGCGGCTGCTGGACACCAGGGACGGCTCCGTGCGCACGGTGCCCGTCGCCCTGGACTACCGGCGCCCGGCACCCGTCGACACCGTGGTGCACGCCGGCCGGCTGTGGGACGGCACGGGCTCGCAGGTGCGCGAGGACGTCGACCTCGTCGTGCGGGACGGCCGGATCGCGGCCGTCGAGCCGCACCGGCCCCGGCGGGCGGCCCGCCGCACCGTCGACGCCTCGCAGCGGACGGTGATCCCGGGCCTGTGGGACGCCCACACGCACCCGTGGCAGTACGTCTACGGCGGCCGGCAGACGGCCATACAGCTGGCGTACGGGATCACCACGGCCGTCTCGTTCGGCGGCTTCGCCTACGAGCAGGCGCGGCTGCGCGAGGCGGTGGCGGCCGGGGAGCTGGCGGGGCCGCGGCTGCTGACCGCCGGCGAGCTGCTCGACGGCTCCCGCGTCGCGTACAGCATGGGCCGGGCGCACCGCACGCGCGAGGGGCTGCGCCGCTCGCTGTCCCGGGCGGCGGCCCTGGACTGGGACTTCGTCAAGACCTACGTCCGGGCGCCGGGCTGGCTCATGGAGGAGGCGGCGCGCTTCGCGCACGAGCGGCTGGGGGTGCGCAGCGGCAGCCACCTCTGCTCGCCCGGCGTGCAGCTGGGCCAGGACCTGACCACCCACCTGCAGGCCACCCAGCGCCTGGAGTTCGGGCACGCGACGACGGCCACGGGCCGGGCCTACCAGGACCTGGCGGAGATCTACACGGCCACGAACTTCCACATGGTCGCGACGATCTTCACCTCGATGCCGCTGCTCGGCGCCGATCCGGCGCTGGCGAAGGACCCGCGGATAACGGTGCTGACGCCGCCGTGGGACATCGCGCTGGTCGAGCACACCGCCGCCAAGCCGCCGACCGAGCAGCAGCTGGTCACCTTGGAGCGCGAGGTGGAGGTCTACCGCACGGTGCTGGCGGGCGGCGGCATCGTGGCCCTGGGTACGGACGCCCCGCTGGTACCGGTGGGTCTGTCGCTGCACATGGGGCTGCGGGCGCTGCACCGGTACGGGCTGTCGGCCGCGCAGGCGCTGCGGACGGCGACGGTGCTGCCGGCGCGGGCGTTCGGCGTCGAGAAGGACCTGGGCACGCTGGAGGAGGGCAAGCTGGCGGACGCCGCCGTGATCGACGGCGACCCCTTCGCCGACTTCGACAGCCTCGTGCGCACGACGTCGGTGCTGCGCGGGGGCGTGGAGTTCGAGCAGCGCGCGCTGGTCGCCGCGTACGAGCACGCTCCGGCCGCCGCGGCGCTGCGCGCCGGTGCGGGCCGCCCGGACTGGCTGGCGATCGGCCGGCAGCTGCGCCGGGACTCGTGCTGCGACATGGAGCACCCGGCGCACTGACGCCGTGCGGGCCACTGCGGTCCGGGTGCGGTGGCCCGGCCGCAATGGCCCGCATGGGTCTGCAGGATCGTTACTGCTTGATCTCGTAGGAGTCGCCGTAGACCTTCCACTTCAGCGGCGGTTCGAGGTCGAGGTTGCCGTTGTCGAGGAAGACCCGCTGCGCGGTGTCGACGCGGCTGGTGTCCCTGTGCGCCTCCTCGTGCTTCATGGCGGCCTTGCGCGCGTCCAGGAAGGCGCTCAGGTACGTGCGCTCGTCGCCGCCCCGGGCCGGGGGCTTGGCCTTGGCCAGGGCCTTCTTGCGGATGTCGCCGAAGCTGTCGCGTCCGGTGCCGGGGCCGTGCATGACGATCGCGTCGTAGTAGGCGAACTGACCCAGGGCGCGCAGGCCGTCCTGCTTGGCCTGCTTGACGGCGGGGTCGAAGTAGATGCGGTCGCGCTCGGCCTCCTGGGCGTCCTGGAAGGCCTTGTCCTCGGCGGCCTTGTGCCAGGCGTCCTCGAAGGGCTTGCCGAGTCCGGCGTGGGAGTCGGTGCCGTTGACCTTGCGCAGGGCGGGGAGGTACTTGGCCAGGGGGTTGCCGGGCTTCCGGTCGGTGTAGCGCTCGACGAGTTCGAGCATGTCGCCGGTGCCGGAGCAGAAGCCGATGATGCCTCCGGTGTAGCCGCGGCCGTCCTTGATGTCCTCGATGTAGGTGAACTGGGCACGCCAGTCGAGCGAGGAGTTCTCCGCGCTGGAGACCAGCCGCATGGCGATGTCCTTCTTGTGCGGGTCGTCGAGACCGGCCCCCTGCGTCCGGGCGGCGGCTGCCGGCGCGGCGGCCGGGGACGACGATGCGGCCAGGCCGGGGCCCGCCAGGAGCAGCGAGGCGGGCAGGGCGGCGGCCACGCCCCACAGGGCGAGGCGGGTGGTCTTCGGCGTCGTAGCCGTCGTCGTCTTCGTCGTCGTCTTCGTCGTGGGGCGTGCGGGCATGCGGAACTCCGTTCCCGGTGGGCGGCTTGGGACCCTGCCGACACAGTGTTAGGAAGGTTTCCTAACCTCGGCCCGGGCATTGAAGCGCCCCCTCCGCATACCTGACAAGACATACGCGCACAGTTGTGCGAGATTCCGCCAATGTTGGCGGCGGTTTCCGGTAACGCCCCTCAGGCCTGCAGTGCGACGTCGGCCGGCGAAGCGGCCTCCGTGCCGCCGCCCTCCACCACCGGGCCGGCCCCCGCGGGCCGCGCCGCCACCGCGCGCCACCACGGGTCGAACGGCAGACCCACGGCCGGCTCGAACGGCTGCCCGGGCCGCGGCACGACCAGGCGGGCACCGGCGTCGCGGGCGGCGGTGACGCCGTCCTCGGCGGGCTCCTCCCACGGGTGCGGGGCGAGGTTGAAGGTCCCCCAGTGGATCGGCAGCATGACGCCCGCGGAGGCGTCGCCGCCCTGCAGGTCGGTGTGCGCCCGCACGCCCTCCCGGGGCGTCATGTGGATGTCGGGCCAGAACTCGGAGTACGCGCCGATCTGCACCATCGTGGCGTCGAACGGACCGTGCTGCGCGCCGATGGCGGCGAAGCCGGGGAAGTAGCCGGTGTCGCCGCTGTGGAAGATGCGGTGCGTGTCACCGGCGACGACCCACGACGCCCACAGCGTGTGCTGGGCGTTGCGCAGGGCGCGCCCGCAGAAGTGCCGGGCGGGGGTGGCGGTGAGGGTCAGGCCGCCGACGCGCGTGTGCTCGTGCCAGTCGAGCTCGGTGATGCGCCCGGCCGGTACGCCCCAGTGCTCCAGGTGGGCGCCGACGCCCAGGGGGACGACGAAGGCGGCGCCGCTGCGGACCAGGGCCCGGACGGTGGGCATGTCCAGGTGGTCGTAGTGGTCGTGGGAGATGACGACGGCGTCCAGCGGCCCGGTCTCGGCGAGCGGCACCGGTACGGGGTGCAGGCGGCGGGGGCCGGCGAAGGCGAAGGGCGAGCAGCGCTCGGACCACACCGGGTCGAACAGCACCCGCTGCCCGTCGATCTCGGCGAGGACGCTCGAGTGCCCCATCCACGTCAGCCGCAGCCCGGAGGCGGCGGGGACGGCCAGGTCGGCGACGGTCGTGGGGTGCACGGGCACGGCGTGGGCGGGGGCGCGGCGGCGGCGTTCCTCCGCGCGGAAGTAGGTGGGCAGGAACGCCAGCATCGAGCCGGAGGGGGTGCGCCGGGTGCCCTCGGGGTTGACGAAGGAGCCGTCCGCGAAGTGCGGCGAGCGCCGGATGCGCGCCATCCGCTCCCCCGCCGGGTCGGCGCCGAAGGCGGCCGGGCGCAGCGAGTCGAGGGGCGAGCGGTACGGACGGGAGCCGGTCACGGCACCTCCAGGGAGCACATCGGTCGGACCCGGCCCATTATCCGCCGAGCACATCGCGGTCTTCGGCCGGGCGGGTGATCGCCCGGGCGCGTCCCGGCCGCCCGCACCTCCCCACCGACAATCCGATGAAAAGACTGAGGCCATGGTGGTCATCGGCACATGGAACCTGCAGAACCTGTCCCGGCCCGGCGCCGGCCCGGGCACCCCCCAGGACGAGGCGGCGTACGAGACGAAGCTCGACGGGCTCGCCTCCACCGTCAACCGTCTCGATCCCGTCCTGCTCGGCGTGCAGGAGGTGCTCGATCCGAAGGCGCTGGACGACCTGGTCGAGCGCCTGGACGGGCACTGGCACGTGCTGCTGTCCGAGCATCCCGACAGCGCTCCCCACCACCCCATCCGGGTCGGCTTCCTCAGCCGCAGGCCGATGAAGCGCCTCGCCGACACCACCGCCTTCCCCGAGCAGCTGCTGCCCGTCCAGAGCGGGGACGACGGCGGCACGATCCACGCCATGGGCCGCGGGGTGCTCGCCGTGGAGATCGAACCGGCTCCGGGCCACCCGCTCACGGCGGCGGTGTGCCACCTGAAGTCCAAGCTCCTGAAGTTCCCCGACAAGCAGAACCCGAACCAGGACCGCTTCGACACGGACGACGAGGGCGAGCGCGCCCGCGTCGGCGCGTACGCGCTCTTCCGGCGGGGCGCCGAGGCGGCGGCCGTGCGGGCGCTGGCGGACGAACTTCTCGCAGGCCACGGCGACACGCGCGACGTGGCCGTGCTGGGCGACTTCAACGACGGGCCCAAGGCGGCCACCACCCAGATCCTCTACGGCCCGCCCGGCTCCCAGCTGGACCATCCGCGGGGTGCGGCACGGCCGGACCCGGGGGATGCGATGCGGCTGTGGAACCTGGCGCCGCTGATCAAGGAGAACGCCTTCTCCCGCGTCTTCGAAGGGGAGAAGGAGCTCATCGACCACATCCTGGTCAGCCACTCCGTGCTGGCCCGGGCGAAGAAGGTGTTCACGGGCGCCGGCGAGCCGCTGGAGAGCACCGGGGAGCAGCCCAAGGCCGGCAAGCAGCCGAGCGACCACGCGCCCGTCCTCGCGGAACTCGCCTACTGAGACAGCCCGCTACCGAGTCAGCCCGCTAACCCGGAGGGTGATGTTCAGCCGTCCCGTCAGCCCCAGCGGGGCCGGTGCCGTGCCGGGCAGGATGCGCGGCACGCCGTGGTACGCGAGCCGGGAGGGGCCGCCGAAGACGAACAGGTCGCCGCTGTGCAGTTCGACGTCCGTCCAGGGCCGGCTGCGGCCCTCGGTGTTGCCGAAGCGGAAGACGCAGGTGTCCCCCAGGCTGAGCGAGACGACGGGCGCGGTGGACTTCTCGTCGGCGTCGCGGTGCAGGCCCATCTTCGCGTCGGCGTCGTAGAAGTTCACCAAGGCGATGTCGTACGCCTCGGGCCCGGCCGGGCGGCCGTACGCGCGCGCCACCGCGGCCCGCGCCAGCTCGTCCAGCCAGGCGGGGAACGGCTTGACCGGCGCGCCGTCGCCGTCGACGACGGTGCGGGCGTAGCCGTAGGGGAACCAGTGCCAGCCCAGGCAGACGGTGCGCACGGACATCTCGCCGCCGCTGGGCATGCGCACCGTGCGCAGGCCCGCCGGGGGCCGGGCCCAGGCGCGGCAGGCCGCCAGGAGGCGGCGCTGGGCGGCCTCGTCCAGCCAGCCCGGGACGTGCACCGCGCCCGGGGCGACCTCGGTCACGGGCCGGGGGAAGAGCTCACCGTCCATGCGGCCAGCCTAGGCCGGGGCGCCGGCAAAAGATTTTCACCCGGTGATGTCACATCCGGGGGGTCCCGATTCGTCGTACGGGTGACAGCAACCGTTCTCCTCGGAAGGCACCGGCCATGGCCCGCGTTTCCCTCACCCCGCCCCGTACGCTGATCAACCGCCTCGTCGCCTGGTACAGCAAGCGGACGTACGGCAAGGTCATCGATCCCATGCTGGCGCTCGGGCACAACCGCAAGGTGCTGATGACCGACGCGCGCTTCGAGATGTCGCTGGCCCGGTGGAACAAGCTGGACAGCGGGCTGAAGGAGCTCGCCGTGATGGCCTCGGCGGCAGCGATCGGCTGCTCCTGGTGCATGGACTTCGGCTACTGGCTGAGCCACGGCCAGGGCATGGCGCCCGAGAAGCTGCGCGACGTGCCGCAGTGGCGCTCCAGCGACGCCTACACGCCCCTGGAGCGCGATGTCATGGAGTACGCCGAGGCGATGAGCGCCACCCCGCCGGCCGTGGAGGACGAGCTGGCGGAGCGGCTGCGGCGGCAGCTCGGCGAGGCGGCGTTCGTCGAGCTGACCGCCATAGTGGCAGTGGAGAACCTCCGCTCCCGGATGAACTCGGCGCTGGGGCTGACCAGTCAGGGCTTCAAGGACAGCTGCGAGATCCCGGCCCGCCCCGGCGCCTGAGGTTCAGCCCTTGCGGCCCACCCCGCCGTAGAAGACGGTGTTGCTCAGCTCCTCGGGGCCGGGCACCGGGCCGTCCGGGCGCCACAGCGGCACCCGGACCAGGCCCGGCTCCAGGAGCGCGAAGTCGCCGAAGAGCGGCTCGATCGCGGCGCGCCCGCGCAGGTTCAGGGCGGCGGTGGCGTTCTTGTAGACGTCGAGCACTCCGTCGCGGGCCACGGCGTCGGTGCGCCCCTGGGCGTAGCCCGCGTAGGGCTCCTCCGTGGCGTGGGAGAGGACGAGCAGGCTGCCGGCGGGCAGGGCGTCCCCGAGGGTGGCGATGATGCCGGCGGGGTCCTCCTCGTCCTTCACGAAGTGCATGACGGCGACGAGCAGCAGGGCGACGGGCTCGCGGAAGTCGATGAGGTCGCGGACCACGGCGTTCTGCAGAATCGTTTCGGGCTGCCGTACGTCCGCGAGCGCGAAGCCGGCGCCGCCCTCGTTGGTGAGCTTGGCCCCGGCGTGGGTGGCGACGATGGGGTCGTTGTCGACGTACGCCACCCGGACGCCGCGGGCCTCCTCCCGCGCGACCTCGTGGGTGTTGGGCGAGGTGGGGATGCCGGTGCCGATGTCGAGGATCTGCCGGATGCCGCCGCGCACGGCCTCGCGCACCGCCCGGCGCAGGAAGGCCCGGTTGGCGCGGGCGGACAGGCGCACCTGCGGGTGGGCCGCGATGACCTGCTCGGCGGCGAGGCGGTCCACCTCGTAGTTGTCCCAGCCGTCGAGGTAGTAGTCGTACATGCGGGCCGGGTGCGGTCTGCTGGTGTCGATCTCCTCGGCCGTGAAGCCCCCCGCCTCCAGGCCCGGGCCGCCGAAGCGCCCGTCGAAGCCCCACTCGCCCGCGCCCTGCTCACCCGCGCGCTGCTCGCTCGTGCCCTGCTCGCTCATGCCCTGCTCACCCACGCCCGTCCCCTTCGCTTCGCATGTTCTCTCCCCCGTTTCCGCGTGCGGTGGCGCGGTCAGTGCCCCGCGAGCAGGAAGTCGGCCTCGCCGGCCTTGGCGCCCCGGATGAAGGTCTCCATCTCGTGACGCGTGTAGATCAAAGCGGGACCCTCGGGGTCCGTGGACTGGCGCAGTGCCACGCGCCCGTCCACCAGTCTCATGACCTCGACGCAGCTGCCGCCGTTGCCGCCGCTCCACGGCTTGCTCCAGCCCTCGGTGCCGAGGTCGGAGGCGGGCATGCCGTTGTAGACGTGGTCCGGATCCATGGTTTCAGATCTCCTTACGAATGCCACCCAGGATTGCCTTGGTGGTGTGTGCCGGCGCGGCCTGCGCGCACATCCGGTCCAGTGCCTCCAGGAAGGACGAGACGTCCTCGCGCTGGTCGAAGTACGAGGCACCGACGAGGTTCTCGGCGTACGCGATGTCCGGAAGCTCCTGGATGGGGAACCGGAAGATGTGGAAGGGGCCGTACATCGCCGGGTGCGGGCCGGCGGCGAACGGCATGAACTGCAGGCGGACGTGCGGCATCTCACTGGCCTCGATCAGCCGGTCGATCTGGGCCCGCAGGACGTCCGGCCCGCCGATGGGCCGGCGCAGCACGGTCTCGTCCATCACCACCCACAGCAGGGGCGGCCGCTCCCGGGTGAGCAGGCCCTGGCGCTCCCGGCGCACGGCGACGGCACGCTCCACGTCCGCCTGGGGGGCGTGCGGCATGCCGGCGCGCAGCACGGCCCGGGCGTAGTCCTCGGTCTGCAACAGGCCGGGCACATAGTGCGGTTCGTAGGCGCGGATGAGGTTGGCCTCCTGCTCCAGGCTCACGAACGCGCTGAACCACTCGGGCAGGACGTCCCGGAAGCGGTGCCACCAGCCGGGGCGGTTGGCCTCGCGGGTCAGTGCGAGGAAGCCCTCGACCTCCTGCGGGTCGCTCACCCCGTAGACGCGGAGCAGCTTCTCCACGTACGGGATCTTCAGCCCGACCTCGGCCTTCTCCATCCGCCGGACGGTGGCGTGGGTGACGTCCAGGGCGCGGCCGGCCTCCTCGTAGGAGAGGCCGGCCTTTTCCCTGAGGTCCTGGAGCCGCTTGCCGAGCACGACCCTCAGGACGGTCGGGGCCCCCGCCGGACGCGCGTCCGCCACTGTCCATCCCCTCCAACTGCCGTCATATGCCAGCAGTGTGCCACGCAGCCTGTCGGCCCGACAGACTGTCCTTGCGATTCTGCAATTTACAGATTGAACCTTGCCACAGCTCGCACACATCGCACATAGTTGCGGCGTGGTCCCCTCCCATGACGCACCCTCGCCCGGGCTCTGCGGCAGCTATCTCATCGGCCATCTGCAGGACGCCTTCCACTTCCCGGCCCTCAACGCCTCGGTGGCGGAGGCGCGAAAACGAGTTCTCGCACGGCTGCGGGAGTGGGGAATCGACGAAGTCGCCTGCGACGACGCACAGTTGGTGGTCTCGGAACTGTTCACCAATGCCGTGCGGCACACCGACAGCGACAAGGTCGGCTGCCGGCTGCGGGTGAGCGGGGCGGCACTGCGCATCGAGGTCGCCGACCACGGGCACGCCCCGACGGAACCACGGGTGCGCTGCAGCGGGGCGGACGAGGAGAGCGGACGCGGGCTGCTCCTGGTCGGTGCCCTGTCGGCGGCGTGGGGGGTCCGGCCCGACGACAGCGGCCACGGCCGTGTCGTCTGGGCGGACGTGCCGCACGGGCGGCTCCCCTGAGGCGGGCCCGCACCCGCGGGCCCCGAGGGTCCGTTGCGGCCGCGCGTTACAGCGGCAGCAGGTCCGGGCGCTTGGGCTCGACGTTGTCCCCCGAGGACTCGCCGCGCAGCCGGCGCCCGATCCACGGCACCAGGTGCTCCCGGGCCCAGTGGATGTTGTCGCGCCGCACCTCGGCGGCCGAGCGCTGCCCCTCCTCCGGCCACGGCTGGTCCGGGTCGGCCGGCACCTCAAGGCCCAGCACCTGCGCGGCGCGCAGCGCCACGCGGGTGTGGCCGTCCGCCGACAGGTGCAGCCGGTCCTCGCTCCAGGCCCGGCGGTCCTGCACCGAGCGCAGGGACCACAGGTCGAGCACCGGGCAGTCGTGCCGGTCGGCGATGGCCCGCACATGGGCGGTGTACGTCGCGATCTTGCCCCTCAGGTGCCGCAGGACCGGCACGCCGCGGGTGTCGAAGCCGGTGCACAGCAGCACGGTGCCGACCGTCGCGCGCAGTTCGGCCACGGCCGCCTCGTAGCGCTGGGCCACGTCGTCCGGGTCGCTGCCGGGGCGCAGGATGTCGTTGCCGCCGGCGCAGAAGGTGACGAGGTCCGGGCCGAGCTCCTTGGCCCGGGGCACCTGCTCCTCCACGATCTGGTCCAGGAGGCGGCCGCGCACGGCCAGGTTCGCGTACCGGAAGGTGTGCTCCGGCTGCTGGTCGGACAGGAGGATGGCCAGCCGGTCGGCCCAGCCGATGAACGTGTCGTCGGGTCCCGGGTCGCCGACGCCCTCGGTGAAGCTGTCCCCGACGGCCGCGTACGACCCGATTGCGCTCTTGCTGAATGAATGCGAATCGTCTGCCACGTCAGTACATCTTTCACCTTCGCAAGTGACCTACGCCACCGTAACCAGGGGTTGACGTGCCGTGATGTATCCCACCCCGGCAATGTCGCGCCGTGCGGAATACGATGCGGTGTCGCATCGGCGCCGCATCTTTCGCAAGGGAGCAGCACGTGACCTGGACACCGCCCGCCCCGTCGACCGAACCCGAGCTCGCGAAAGTCCGCAACTTCCGCGACCTGGGCGGCCTGCCGGCCGCCGGCGGACGGCAGGTGCGGCCCGGCGTCCTCTTCCGCAGCGGCCACCTCGCGCACGCCACCGAGACGGACAGGGCCTTCCTGGAATCGCTCGGGCTGCACACGGTCTTCGACTTCCGCAACGCGGCCGACATCGCCCTCGAAGGCCCGGACGTCGCGCTCACCGGCGTGCGGAATGTCAACATCCCCTTGTCGGACCCGGCCGACGGCAGCGAGTTCTGGCGGATGGTGCGCGACGGCGACCTGGCCACCCTGCGCGCGGTGCTCGGCGAGGGCCGCGCGGCGGACCGGATGGCCGACTCCTACCGCACGATGATCGTCACCCGCACCGCCGAGCACAGCCGCGTGCTGCACGCGCTCGCCGACGACAGCGTCCCCGCCCTGATGCACTGCGCCGCCGGCAAGGACCGCGCGGGGCTGTCGATCGCCGTCACGCTGCTCGCCCTCGGGGTGGAGCCGGAGGTGATCGAGGCCGACTACCTGGAGTCCAACGCACCGCACCGGCGGTACGTGGTGCGGCGGGGGGACGGGGAGGCTCCGCCGGAGGTGATGGAGCTGCTGTCCCCGCTGTTCGAGGCGAGGGCCTCGTACCTGGGGGCGGCGTTCGCCGCTGTCACGGAGACGTGGGGGGCCACCGAGCGGTACCTCTCCGAGGGGCTGGCCTTGACCCCCGGCACGCGGGAGCGGCTGCGGGAGCGACTGCTGTCGTAGCTATCCGCCCATCGCCTGCTTCATCAAGGTCTTGCCGAAGTCCCACATCAGGCCGCCCCCCTCGTGGGCTTCGTCCATGACGGCCGTGAAGGCGTCGACGAAGCGGTCGACCTCGCGCTCGCCGATGATCAGCGGCGGGATGAGCTTGATCACCTCCAGGTGGTCGCCCGAGACCTGCGTGAGGATGCGGTGCTTGCGCAGCAGCGGGATCACGACCATCTGGGCGAACAGGCCCTTGCGGGCCGCCTGCAGCATCGTCCAGCGGCTGCGCAGGCCCAGCGACTTGGGCCGGCCGAACTCGATGCCGATCATCAGTCCGCGCCCGCGCACGTCGTGCAGCATCTCGTACCTGCCGGTCAGGGCGGCGAGGCGGGAGCGCAGCAGCTCGCCCGTGGTGCGGGCGTTGGCGACGATCTGCTCGTCCTCCATGACGGCGAGGACCGCCAGCCCGGCCGCCATGGCCTGGGCGTTGGAGCCGAAGCTGGCCGAGTGGACGAGCACCCGGTCCATGGAGGAGTAGACCTTCTTGAAGATCCAGTCCTTGCCGAGCGTGGCGCCGACGGGGACGTAGCCGCCCGAGAGGGCCTTGGCCACGCACACCAGGTCCGGCTCGACGCCGCTCTCGTGCTGGTAGCCGAAGAACTCGCCGGTGCGGCCGATGCCGGTCTGCACCTCGTCCGCGATGAGCAGGGCCTTGTGCCGGTGCAGCAGCTCCTGCGCCGCCCGCAGGTAGCCGGGCGGGGGGACGTGCACGCCCTTGCCCTGGACCGGCTCGATCACGAACCCCGCGACGTCGCCGCGCGCCAGCTCCCGTTCCAGCGCCGCCAGGTCGCCGAGCGGCACCGCGGTGTCGGGCAGCAGGGGCGCGAAGCCGTCGCGGAAGCCGTCCTCGCCGTTGACGGACAGCGAGCCGATCGTCAGGCCGTGGAAGGCGTGCCGGCAGTACAGGATGCGCGGCCGGCCGGTGGCGTACCGGGCGAACTTCAAGGCGGTCTCCACCGCCTCGGTGCCGCTGTTGCCGAAGAAGACCCGGTCCAGGTGGGGGGCGTACGACAGCAGCCGCTCGGCGAGCAGGCCGGGCAGCGGCGGGCAGTCGAAGCGGGTGAGGTCGGCGAGGGAGGCGTCGAGGACGTCGTGCAGCGCCTTGCGCACGACCGGGTGGTGCCGGCCCAGGCCCATGACCCCGAAGCCGGCGAGCATGTCGAGGTGGTCGCGCCCGTCGGCGTCCCAGAAGTACGCGCCCTCGGCCCGCTCGTAGACCTTGTCGAAGCCGATGGTGTGCAGCATGCGCGGCAGCTGGTGGTTGAGGTGACGGGCGTGCAGCTCGTAGCGTTCGCCGCCGCGCTCGGCCAGCAGCCGGGCCAGGTCGAATCCCTTGGTGCCCTCGGAGGTCATGCCTCGCTCGTCTCCTTCGCGGCCGCGGCCCGCACGGCCTTGTTCCGGCCGGCCTTCGCGCCGTCGGTCTTCGTCACGGTCGCCCGGGCCTCCTGCGCCCGGGCCAGGGCGGCGCTGATCCGCCCGGCGATCTCGGCCGGCGTGAGCCCGACGTCGGCGAGCACCTCCGACCGCTTGGCGTGCGCCAGGAACTGCTCGGGGATGCCGAAGGTCCGTACGGGCACGTGGGTGCCCGTGTCGCGCAGGGCTTGGGCGACGGCCCAGCCGACTCCGCCGGTGCGGCTGTTGTCCTCCACCACGGCGACCAGCCGGTGCTGGGCGGCCAGCGGCGGCAGGGCCGGGTCGACGGGCTTGACCCAGCGGGGGTCGACGACGGTGCAGCCGGTGCCGCGGGCCCGCAGCAGCTCGGCCGCGTCCAGCACGACCGGTGCCATGGCCCCCACGGCGACGAGGAGCACGTCGGCCGGGGTCCGGGCGGAGCCGGCCAGGACGTCCATGCCGCCGGCGCGGCCGACGGCGGGCACGGGCTCGCCGACGTTCTCCTTGGGGAAGCGCACGACGGTGGGGGCGTCGTCGACCTCGACGGCCTCGCGGAGCTGGGCGCGCAGCTGGTCGGCGTCGCGCGGGGCGGCGATCCGCAGGCCGGGGACGACCTGCAGGATCGACATGTCCCACATGCCGTTGTGGCTGGGCCCGTCCGTCCCGGTGACGCCGGCGCGGTCGAGGACGAACGTCACCCCGCACCGGTGCAGGGCCACGTCCATCAGCACTTGGTCGAAGGCGCGGTTGAGGAAGGTGGCGTAGACGGCGACGACCGGGTGCAGGCCGCCGGTGGCCAGGCCCGCCGCGCAGGTGGCGGCGTGCTGCTCGGCGATGCCGACGTCCCAGACGCGGTCCGGGTACGCCTCGGCGAAGCGGGTCAGGCCCACCGGGTCCAGCATGGCAGCCGTCAGGGCCACGACGTCGGGCCGCTCGGCCCCGATGCGCACCATCTCCTCGCCGAAGACCGACGTCCAGGACACCCCGGCCGGGCGGGACAGCGGCCGGCAGGTGAGCGGGTCCATCACGCCGACGGTGTGGAAGCGGTCCGCCTCGTGCTCCAGGGCGGGCCGGTAGCCGCGGCCCTTCTGCGTACGGCAGTGCACGAGGACGGGCCCGTGGAAGCGCTTGGCCCGGCGCAGCGCCGACTCGACGGCGGCGATGTCGTGGCCGTCTATGGGGCCGAGGTACTTAAGGCCCAGGTCCTCGAACATTCCCTGGGGGGCGAAGGCGTCCTTGAAGCCCTTCTTGGCGCCGTGCAGCGACTCGTAGACGGGCCTGCCCACCCCCGGCACGCGCAGCAGGGCCTCCTTGCCGCGGGCGAGGAAGCGCTCGTAGCCGTCGGTGGTGCGCAGGGTGGCCAGGTGGTCGGCGAGGCCGCCGATGGTGGGCGCGTAGGAGCGCTCGTTGTCGTTGACGACGATGACGAGCGGGCGGTCCTTGGCGACGGCGATGTTGTTGAGCGCCTCCCAGGCCATGCCGCCGGTCAGGGCGCCGTCGCCGATGACGGCGACGACGTGGCGGTTCCAGCGGCCGAGGACCTGGTTGGCCTTGGCCAGGCCGTCGGCCCAGCCCAGCACGGTGGAGGCGTGGCTGTTCTCGATGACGTCGTGCTCGGACTCCTCGCGGGAGGGGTAGCCGGACAGGCCGCCCTTGCCGCGCAGCTTGGAGAAGTCCTGGCGGCCGGTGAGCAGTTTGTGGACGTAGGACTGGTGGCCGGTGTCCCACAGGATGCGGTCCGCTGGCGAGTCGAAGGCCCGGTGCAGGGCGATGGTCAGCTCCACCACGCCGAGGTTCGGTCCCAGGTGGCCGCCGGTCCTGGCCACGGCGTGGATCAGGAAGTGGCGGATCTCCTCGGCGAGGTCGGTGAGTTCTTCTCCGTCGAGCGCCTTCAGGTCGCGTGGACCGCGGATGTTCTCCAGCAACGACACGCCGGCCCCCTCCTCCTTGGTCGGCCCGGCAGCCCCGGGCTCGTTCCTGTTGCTGCCGCCGCTTCAGAGCACGGTGACGGCGGGCGGCCCGGAGGGGCCGCCGTCGTTCCCCGTCTGCTCGGCGAGCTTCATGGCCTCCTCGATGAGCGTCTCCACGATCTTCGACTCGGGAACGGTCTTGATGACCTCACCCTTGACGAAGATCTGGCCCTTGCCGTTGCCGGAAGCGACACCGAGGTCGGCCTCACGCGCCTCGCCCGGGCCGTTGACGACACAGCCCATGACGGCCACGCGCAGCGGCACCTCCATGCCCTCCAGGCCCGCGGTGACCTCGTCCGCGAGCTTGTACACGTCCACCTGCGCACGGCCGCAGGACGGGCACGAGACGATCTCCAGCCGGCGCTGGCGCAGACCCAGGGACTCCAGGATCTGGATGCCGACCTTGATCTCCTCCGCCGGCGGGGCGGAGAGGGAGACGCGGATGGTGTCGCCGATGCCCTCCGAGAGCAGGGCGCCGAAGGCGACGGCCGACTTGATGGTGCCCTGGAACGCCGGACCCGCCTCCGTCACACCCAGATGCAACGGGTAGTCGCACTGGGCGGCCAGCTGGCGGTAGGCGTTGACCATCACGACCGGGTCGTTGTGCTTGACCGAGATCTTGATGTCCCGGAAGCCGTGCTCCTCGAACAGCGACGCCTCCCACAGAGCCGACTCGACAAGGGCCTCCGGCGTCGCCCTGCCGTACTTCTCCAGCAGGCGGCGGTCGAGGGACCCGGCGTTCACGCCGATGCGGATCGGCACACCGGCATCGCCGGCCGCCTTCGCGATCTCCCTGACCTTGTCGTCGAACTGCCGGATGTTGCCCGGGTTCACGCGCACCGCCGCACACCCGGCGTCGATCGCGGCGAAGACGTACTTCGGCTGGAAGTGGATGTCCGCGATCACCGGGATCTGCGACTTGCGCGCGATGACCGGCAGCGCGTCGGCGTCGTCCTGGGAGGGGCAGGCCACCCGGACGATCTGACAGCCGGAGGCCGTCAGCTCGGCGATCTGCTGCAGGGTCGCGCCGACGTCCGCGGTGACCGTGGTGGTCATGGACTGCACCGAGATCGGCGCGCCCCCGCCGACCGGCACCGTCCCGACCTGGATGCGCCGCGAGGGGCGGCGCTCCGCGAGGGGCCGGGGCGGCACCGGGGGCAGGCCCAGGGAGACGGGCTCCGTGGTGTCCACGGCGCCTACCCCCGGTTCCCGGAGACGGTCTCGCGTGCGGCGCGCAGGGACTCCTTGAGGGAGCCCATGGTGGCCAGGACGGCCGTCGGCTCGTAGCCGCAGTGGGCCATGCAGTTGGCGCACCGCTCGTCCTTGCCTCGGCCGTACTTCTCCCAGTCGGTCTCCTCGATCAGCTGGCGGTACGTCGGCACGTACCCGTCGCTCATCAGGTAGCAGGGGCGCTGCCAGCCGAAGAGGGAGTAGTTGGGGATGGCCCAGGCGGTGCAGGGGAAGTCCGCCTTGCCCTCCAGGAAGTCGAGGAACAGCGGGCTGTGGTTGAGCCGCCAGCGCCGCCGGTTGCCGCCGGAGAACGCCTTGCGGAACAGCTCGCGGGTCTGCTCGACGCCGAGGAAGTGCTCCTGGTCGGGGGCCTTCTCGTAGGCGTAGGCGGGCGAGATCATCATCTCGTCCACCTTGAGCTCGTCGTTGAGGTAGTTGAGCACCTCGACGACCGTCTGCGGGGTGTCGGTGTTGAAGAAGGTGGAGTTGGTGGTGACGCGGAAGCCGCGCCGCTTGGCCTCCTTGATGGCCTCCACCGCCTCGTCGAAGACGCCCTCCTTCGCCACCGAGGCGTCGTGCCGCTCCCGCAGACCGTCGATGTGCACCGCGAAGGCGAAGTAGGGGGAGGGGGTGAATTTCTCGATCTTCTTCCGCAGCAGCAGGGCGTTGGTGCAGAGGAAGACGTATTTGCGCCGGGCGACCAATTGGCGCACGATCTCGTCGATCTGAGGGTGCATCAGCGGTTCGCCGCCGGCGATGGAGACCATCGGGGCGCCGGACTCCAGCACCGCGCCGACCGCCTGGGCAACGGGCATGCGCTGTTTGAGCACGCCGGCGGGGTGCTGGATCTTGCCGCACCCCTCGCACTTGAGGTTGCAGGCGAACAGCGGCTCGAGCTCCACGATCAGCGGAAACTTCTCCCGCCGCCGCAGCTTCTGTTCGAAGAGGTAGGTTCCTACCCTGATGGTCTGGCGGAGCGGCATGGCCATCTGGCTCACCTCCTGGGGAGCAGCAAAGAACGGTGCCATTCGAAAAAAGCCGGCAGGACGGTGCGCAGCACGCGGAAGGCTGATATTCCACCGCGCAGGGTCCCGATGCGTACGAGTTCGTGTTCCGGAGCGTCCACGACCACTCTTACGGCGGCAACGGGGCGTGCCCCGGCACGCACGGCGCTCCGGAGCGTGGCCGCGGACTCCATGTCCACCGCCAGTGCGCCCGAGGCGTGCAGGGCGGCCCGCTCGGCGCCGCGCACGACGTGGTCCGAGCCCACGAGCGGCCCGGTGTGGATGACGCGCCGGGGGGCGACCCGGGTGAGCTCCTTGGCCAGCAGCTCGACCCCGACGCACTCGGTGCGCCCGGCGGCGTCGCGGGTCTCGTCGGCGACGACCAGGTCGCCGGGGTGCATCCCCGGCGCCAGCCCGGCGCAGAAGCCGGTGGCGATGACGGCGGCGTCGCCCATCTCGCCCTGCCGGCGGGCCTCGGCGAGGACCCGGGTGACGGCACGGTCCGCCGCCTGCGGCCCCATGCCCGTACGCAGTACGGTCACGGGCCCGGCGGCACCGCCCGCGCCCCCGCGCAGGGCCAGCCGCTCGATGCCGAGGGCGCAGGCGATCAGCAGCGGTGCGGGGTCGGGCGTGTCCGTGCCGTGGGTCATCAGCCCTCCAGCCGGGGGGCGGCGGAGGGTTCGCCGTGCAGGTAGCGGCCGAGTGCGGTGAGCGGGAAGACCTGGCGGTAGAGGTGGTAGTTGATGGAGAAGTCCCAGGGGAAGCCGGTGCCGGTGAAGTACGGCTCGTCCCAGGCGCCGTCCTCCCCTTGCGTCTCCGCCAGGAACAGCACCCCGCGCTGGACGGCCTCGCTCTCGCGCTCGCCCGCGGCCAGCAGGGCCATCAGGGCCCAGGCGGTCTGCGAGGCGGTGGAGGCGCCGCGGCCGATCCAGGCGGGGTCGCGGTAGGAGCGCAGGTCCTCGCCCCAGCCGCCGTCCGGGTTCTGCACGCTGGTGAGCCAGGCGACGGCCCGGCGCACCGCGGGGTGGGAGGCGGGCAGGCCGGCGGCCGTCAGGGCGGGGACGACCGAGCCGGTGCCGTAGACGTAGTTCACGCCCCACCGGCCGAACCAGGCGCCGCTGTCCTCCTGCTCCGCGAGCAGCCACTCGATGCCGCGCCGGGCCCGGGGGTCGTGCTGCTTGCCGAGGAAGGCCAGCATCTCCACGACGTGGGCGGTGACGTCGGCCGAGGGCGGGTCGACGACCTCGCCGAAGTCGCAGAAGGGCAGTCTGTTGGGCAGGGTGCTGGTGTTGTCGGCGTCGAACGCCCCCCAGGCGCCGTTGCGCGAGCGCATGCCCACCGCCCACCGGGCGGCCCGGCGCACCGCCGCCTCGACGCGGGCCGGGTCGGGGTGGTGCACCCGCTTGAGGGCGAGGACGACCTCGGCGGTGTCGTCGATGTCGGGGTAGGTGTCGTTGTGGAACTCGAACGCCCAGCCGCCGGGCTCCAGGTGCGGGCGGCGCACGGTCCAGTCGCCGGGGCGGGTGATCTGCTCGTCGAGCATCCAGTCGGCGGCGCGCACCAGGGCCGGGTGGTCGGCCGGCAGGCCGGCGTCGGCGAGGGCGGTGACGGCCAGGCAGGTGTCCCAGACCGGGGACTGGCACGCCTCGATCATCCGCACGGGCTCGCCGTCGGCGCCGGTGTGCCAGACGGCGAAACGGTCCAGCGAGGCCAGTCCCTCGCGCAGGACGGGGTGGTCCAGGTCGTAGCCCAGCAGGTGCAGGGCGATGACCGAGTAGACGGCGGGCGGCTGGATGCCGCCCCAGCAGCCGTCGTTCTCCTGCCGCTCGACGATCCAGCGGGCCGCGGTGTTCAGGGCGGCGCGGCGCAGCGGGGCGAGGGGCAGCCGGTGGTAGACGTGCAGCGCCTTGTCCAGGCGCTGGAAAAGGCCGTCCCAGCTGGCGGCGGGGGCGAGCGGGCGCGGCGGGTTCGGCCGCCCGGGGTCGGTGTGCAGCTCGTCCAGGGCGAAGGGGCCGGGCCGCACGGGGCGCAGGGCGGAGACGACGGTCAGGGGGACGATGGTCTGCCGGGCCCACTGGCCGAAGTCGTAGATGTTCAGCGGGAACCACTTCGGCAGGTACATGATCTCGGGCGGGAGCTCCGGCAGGTCCTCCCAGCGCCACCAGCCGAAGAGGGCGAGCCAGATGCGGGTGAAGACGCGGCTCGCGGCGATGCCGCCGTGCTCGCGGATCCAGGCGGCGGCCGCGGCCATGTGGGGCTCGGTGGGGTCGTCGCCGGCGAGCCGCAGGGCGACGTAGGCCTCGATGCAGGCGGACAGCTCGCCGGGGCCGCCGTGGAAGGTGGCCCAGGTGCCGTCGGGGCGCTGCTGGGCGCGGATCCAGCGGGCGGCGGCCGCGGTGGTGCGCTCGTCGTCGACGCCCAGGAAGCGCCGCAGGAGGAGGTCCTCGGCGTCCATGGTGACGTTGGTCTCCAGGTCGCCCTTCCACCAGCCCTGCTCGTCCTGGCGGGCCAGCAGGTGCTCGGCGGCGCGGGCGGCGGCGCGCACCGCCGCTTCCTGGATCTTCGGCGGCCCGGGGGGCGCCGTGGGGTTGCGCAGGACGGTCGTGCTCGTGCCGGCCTCGGCCGCGCGGGGCGGCGGGGCCCCGGTGCCGTCGGTCGTCGCTGTCATGTGGTGTCCCCTAGTGCAGTGAGTTCCTTCTCTGCCGTACTGCCGTGACTGTCGTGACTGCCGTACTTCGGGGTTCCGCCTCGGCCGGTGCCGCGCAAACAGGCACCGGCCGGCGACCGCGTGGGGGTGTCAGGTGATGGGCGATCAACTCTTCCGTACGACGACGAAGTCGGCGAGGGCGGTCAGCTGGGCACGGACCTCGGCGGGCATGTCGACTCCTTCGAGGGCGTCGATGGCGGTGGCGTGCTGGCGGCGGGCCTCCTGGGAGGTCCACTCCCGGCCGCCCGCCTCCTCGATCAACGCCGCCCGGCTGGCGAATTCTTCCTCGTCGAAGTCGGCCAGTTGGGCGTCGGTGAGCTTGGCATCGGCGGAGAGGATGCCGGCGAGGTGCTGGGAGGCCGGGCCGCCGGCCGCGAGGGCGGCGACGACCGGGAGGGACTTCTTGCGCTGCCGCAGGTCGCTCCAGGTCTGCTTGCCGGTGGCCACCGGGTCGCCCCAGATGCCCAGCAGGTCGTCGACGGCCTGGAAGGCCAGGCCCAGGTGGTAGCCGTAGGCCTCCAGCCGGTCGGCGGTGGCCTCGTCGGCGCCGCCGAGGACGGCGCCGATGGAGACGGCGCAGGCCAGCAGGGCGCCGGTCTTGTTGCCCTCCATCTCCAGGCACTCCGCCACGGTGACGCGCTCGCGGTGCTCGTAGGAGATGTCCTGGGCCTGGCCGTCGATGAGCTTGCGGGTGGCCGTGGTCAGGCGCCGGGTGGCACGGCCGGCCTCGACGGTGCCGAGCTCCAGGAGCACCTCGTTGGCGAGGGCGAAGAGGGCGTCGCCGACGAGGATGGCCTGGGCGGGACCGTAGGCCTTCCAGACGGTGTCGCGGTGGCGGCGCTGCTCGTCGCCGTCCATCAGGTCGTCGTGCAGCAGCGAGAAGTTGTGCACGAGCTCGACGGCGACGGCGCCGGGGACGCCCACCTCGGCGGAGGCGCCGGCGGCCTCGGCCGACAGCAGGGCGAGGGCGGGCCGGACGGCCTTGCCCTGATCGCCGTCGATCGGCTTGCCGTCGGTGTCGATCCAGCCGAAGTGGTAGGCGGCGACGGTGTCCATGGGTGCGGCGAGCCGGGCCACGGCGGCACGCAGCACCGGCGTGGCAAGCGTCCGTCCGCGCTCCAGCAGGGCGCGTACGCCCGCGGTGTCGACAGCTGGGATCGCCGATGTCACGGTCTCTCCTCTGGTGGTCGTGCTCGTGCGCGGCCCGCCCGGCGGGACGCGCTCCTTGAGGGCTCGCTGGTTCATACCGCCGCCTCCCGCAGGGGGTCCTGGTGCGGCCGGCCGAGCCGGGAGAGTGCTGCGCGGGCGGCGCTCGCACCGCTGCGCACCGCGCCCTCCATGGTCGCGGGCCAGCCGGTGGCGGTCCACGCTCCGGCCAGGTAGAGGCCGGGCGCGTTCGTGGGGGCGTCCGGCCGCAGCCGGCCGACGCCCGGGGTGGGGGCGAACGTCGCCGTGCGCTCGCGGGTGACGAAGAAGTCCTTCACGACCGCGGTGCGGGCGGCGGGCAGCAGCCGCTCGAGCTCGGGCAGGTAACGCGCGCGCAGTTCGGCGACGGGGCGGTCGATGTCGTCCTGGGCGGCCGACTGGGAGACGGCGAGGTACTGGCCGCCGCCGGCCGCGGCCAGGCCGGAGGAGTCGGTGCGGTCGAAGACCCACTGCACGGGAGAGCCGAGGGCCGCGAAGAAGGGCTGCCGCAGCACCTTGCGGTCGTAGACGACGTGCAGGTTGAGGATGGGCGCGGTGCCGATCCGCAGCAGCCGGTCGGGCTCGTCGAGGGCGCCGGTGGGCAGCAGGTCGTGGGCCTCGCGCTGGGGCACGGCGAGCACCACGGTGTCCGCCGTGAGGCTCTCGGCGCGGTGCGGGCCCGATTCGGCGTCCACCTGCCAGGTGCCGTCGGGGCGGCGGGTGATGCGGGTGGCGCGGGTGCGCAGTGCGGTGCGCACGCCGGCCGCGTCGAGGGCCGCGCCGGCGCGGGTGTGGTGCAGCTCGCCGAGGGGCACGCGGGCCCAGCCGATGTCGGCGGCGCCGGGCTCGGACAGCAGCCCCGTCCCGAAGACCTTGGCGGCCAGGCCGAGGGAGGCCTGGTCGGCGGTGGCGTTGAGGGTGGCGATGCCCACCAGGTCCCACAGGGCCTCGACGGTGCGGGGCGACTGGCCGTGGCGGTGCAGCCAGGTGGCGAAGTCGGTGCCGTCGAGGGCGGGGTCGGCCGGGTCGAGGGTGCGCAGGGCGAGCGCGGCGCGGCCGACGGAGGCCCGTTCGGCGAGCGAGAGGTGGGGGTAGGTGGCGAGGCTGGCCGCCAGGTGCAGCGGCACGGGCAGGGCGGTGCGGCGCAGCCGGCCCAGGCGGGGCCGCCCGGAGGGGTGGCCGACGTCGAGGACGGGCACGTCGAGCCGGTCCTGCAGAGGGGCGAGGTGGGAGGCGCCCACGCGGTCGAGGAACCACCGGTAGGCGGTGCAGCAGCGCAGGTAGACGTGCTGGCCGTTGTCGATGCTCAGCTCGCCGCGGGTGAAGGAGAAGGCGAGCCCGCCCAGGCGGGGCCGGCCTTCGAGCAGGGTGACGCGGACGCCGGCGGCCGCGAGCTGGAGCGCCGCGGTGATGCCGGCGAGCCCGCCCCCGATCACTACCGCGGCCGCCCCCTCGGGGCGGCCTGCTTCGTCTGTACGGGGCCGGGTGGTGCTCTGTGCTGTCATGCGCGCTTCCCCTCGGCTGCTGTCAGGGACGCGAGGACCGGGCGGAGGGTTGCACACCGCTCGCCGTCGCGGGGGCGGGTCATCAAGCGCGCCCCCTGGCGGTCTGCCGGTGGACGCTGCGGGCGTCGTACCCGGACAGTCCGCGCACGGCGACGAAGGCCTTCTCCCGGCCGGGCAGCGAGACGCGGCCGCGCAGCACGGCGGCGGGGTCCTCGGCGATGCGCTCCAGGAGCCGGCGGTAGATGCCGGCCATGGCGGCGACGCAGGCGCCGCTGCGCCGGTCGAGCATGGGCAGCAGCCTGGTGCCCTCGGCGAACAGCGCGCGGGCCCGGCGGACCTCGTGCTGCACCAGGCCGGTGAAGTCGGCCCCGGCCGGGGGCCGGGGGGAGGCGAAGCCGGCGGAACAGCCGAACTTGGCGAGGTCCTCGGCGGGCAGGTAGGTGCGGCCGCCCTCGGCGTCCTCGCGCAGGTCGCGCAGGATGTTGGTGAGCTGCAGGGCCAGGCCCAGGGTGTCGGCGTACTCGGGGGCGCGGGCGGCCTCCCGGGCGCCGGGGACGGTGCCGAAGACGCCGAGGGAGAGCCGGCCGATGGCGCCGGCCACGCAGCGGCAGTAGCCGGCGAGGTCCTCCCAGGTCTCGTAGGTCTGGCCGCGCACGTCCATCTGGACCCCGTCGATGAGCTCGTCGAGCCCGCCGATGGGGATGGGGAAGCGGCGCACGGCGTGGGCGAGCGCGACGGCCACCGGGTCGGTGTCGTCCTCGTCGACCTCGCCGGCGCGGATGCGCTCCAGCGTGGTGCGGGCGTCCTCCAGGCGCAGGCGCTTGGACTCGGCGTCCAGGGGGCCGTCCCCGATGTCGTCGACGCGCCGGGAGAAGGCGTACAGGGCGGACATGGCCCGCCTCTTCGCGGCCGGCAGCAGCCGGATGCCGTAGCTGAAGTTGCCCGCCTGCTGTCCGGTGACGGCCTCGCAGTAGCTGTACGCGGCGAGTACCGGCGGCGACGCGTGCGGTGTTGCGGTCACGATCCCGCTCACCCCTCTCTTCGCAGTGTCGCCCCCACCGCGCGCAGCATGCTGAGCCTGGTGGGCTTGGGCGGTCCGGGGAGAACGTCGTGCCCCGCGGCGGCGACCGCACGGAGTGCGGCCCTCCCCCCGCCCACGAACCCCGCGAGCAACAGCCTGAGCCTGCCGTGGACGCTACCCACCAGGGGGGTCCCTTCATTCAGCAGGCGCCCGGCGCGTTCGGCCTCGAACGCGACCAGGGCACGCACTGATGCGCTGGCCGTGGGGCGGGCGAGGTCGGGCACGGCGACGCGGAAGCGCCGCAGGTCCTCGGCGGGCAGGTAGACGCGGTCGCGCCGCAGGTCCTCGGCGACGTCCTGGATGTGTTCGACGATCTGCAGGGCGGTGCAGACCGCGTCCGAGCGGCGGATCCGCTCGGGGCTTGCGGTGCCGGTGATGCCCAGGACCAGGCGGCCGACGGGGTTGGCGGACAGCTCGCAGTAGGCGAGCAGGTCCGCATACGTCTCGTAGCGGCGCACCCGCTGGTCCTGGCGGTTGGCCTCGATGAGGCCGAGGAAGGGCTCGGGGGTCAGGCCGCACCGGCGCACGGTCGGGCGCAGGCGCATCAGCAGGGGGTGGCGGGGGCCGGTGCCGCCGTGGTCGAAGACCCGGCGCAGGTCGGCCTCGAAGGCGTCCAGCATGGCGGGGCGGTCGTCGCTCTGCTCGCGGTCCAGGCCGAGCAGCTCGGCGTCGCGGCCGCCGGGGGCGAGGTCGCCGTCGCCGATGTCGTCGACGAGGCGGGCGTAGCCGTAGACGGCCATGAGGTCCTGGCGCCAGGCGCGGGGCACGAAGAAGGGCGCCACGGGGAAGTTCTCGTACGCGGCCTTGTCGAGCACGGCGCGCGCGTGCGCGTCCGTCCCGGCGGTCACTGCGGGCTGCCCGGACCGGGGACGGCGTACGCGCCTGTGACCTGGAGAGGCCCCGTAGCCAATGCCGCCATTGCCGTCACATCTCCCGTTCTACACTGCCGACCCAGAACATCCTATTTCGGACACGCCGCAGGCTGGGCCGTGCCCCCGGCCTCCCTCCGGGTCGCCCCCTGCGGAGCCGGCCGCAAAACGGCCGCAAAAGAGCAGGCTACAGCGTACGCCGTACAAACGTCCGACGCCCGCCGGGGTACGTGCTTGATCCATACAATGCCACGCGGCGCGCGAATCAACCCTGCCAATAAGCCAGTTGACCGTCACGGATGGGTCAAGGCCCCCGCCGGAGGGCTCCGGCGGGGGCCTTGTACGTCACATTCGGACGTCAGCGGGCCGTCTCCTTCTCGTAGGCCCGCACGACCTCGTCGGTCGGCCCGTCCATCAGCAGCTCCCCGCGCTCCAGCCACAGCACCCGGTCGCAGGTGTCCCGGATCGACTTGTTGTTGTGGCTGACGAGGAAGACCGTGCCGGCCTCCTTGCGCAGCTCCCGGATGCGCTCCTCGGAGCGCTTCTGGAAGGCCCGGTCGCCGGTGGCCAGCGCCTCGTCGATCATCAGCACGTCGTGGTCCTTGGCCGCGGCGATCGAAAAGCGCAGCCGAGCGGCCATGCCGGAGGAGTACGTGCGCATCGGGAGCGTGATGAAGTCGCCCTTCTCGTTGATCCCCGAGAAGTCGACGATGTCCTGATAGCGCTCCTTGATCTGCTCCCGGCTCATGCCCATCGCCAGACCGCCGAGCATCACGTTCTTCTCGCCGGTCAGGTCGTTCATCAGGGCGGCGTTGACGCCCAGCAGGGAGGGCTGGCCGTCGGTGTAGACCTTGCCGCGCTCGGCGGGCAGCAGCCCGGCGATCGCCTTGAGCAGGGTCGACTTGCCGGAGCCGTTGGAGCCGATCAGGCCGATGGCCTGGCCCCGGTAGGCGGTGAAGCTCACGCCCTTGACGGCGTGCACCTCCCGCACGCCGGCGCTCGGCTGCCGGCGGACGATCCGGTTCAGGGCGGCCGTGGCACTGCCCCGGCCGGTGTTGCCGCCGTAGACGCGGTAGACGATGTGGACGTCGTCCGCGATCACGGTGGGGACGCGCTCGGCGCCCTTGGGGGTGATCTGCTCAGCCACGGCCGTACTTCTCCTCAGCCTTCCAGAAGTAGACGAAGCCGCCGACGCCGATCAGCACGGCCCAGCCGACCGCCAGCGCCCACACGTGCGGCGGCAGGTGCTTCGCCCCGTAGTCGTCGATCAGCGCGTAGCGCATCAGGTCGATGTAGACGGCCGCCGGGTTGGCCCCCAGCAGATCGATCACCCACTGGGACGCATGGGTCCGCTTGAGGTTGTCGACCAGGCTGTACATCACGCCCGAGGCGTACATCCAGGTGCGCAGCAGGAACGGCAGCAGCTGGGCCAGGTCGGGGGTCTTGCTGCCCGCGCGGGCCAGGATCAGCGCCAGTCCGGTGTTGAAGAGGAACTGGAACGCCAGCACCGGGATGATCATCAGCCAGGCCGCCGACGGCATGTGCCCGCAGGCGACCAGGACGAGGGCCAGCACGATCATCGAGTAGAGCAGCTGCTGGAGCTGCTGGAGCGCGAAGGAGATCGGCAGGGCCGCCCGGGGGAAGTGCAGGGCCCGGACCAGGCCCAGGTTGCCCGCGATCGCCCGGACGCCCGCCATGGCCGAGCTCTGGGTGAAGGTGAAGACGAACACACCCGTCACCAGGAACGGGATGTACGTGTTCGTCGGCAGGCTCCGCTTCTGGTCCATCATCACGCCGAAGATGAAGTAGTACACGACGGCGTTCAGCAGGGGCGTGGCCACCTGCCAGACCTGGCCCAGCTTGGCCTGGCTGTACTGAGCGGTCAGCTTCGCCCGCGAGAAGGCGGAGATGAAGTGGCGCCGCTCCCACAGCTGCCGCGTGTACGCGGCCAGGGACGGCCGGGCGCCGCTCACCGCGAGGCCGTACTTGCGGGCCAGCTCGGCGGCGGACAGTCCGTCGTCGGGTGACGACGGCACAGTCAGGGCGACCGCACTGTCGTGCGTTGTCTCGCTCACAGTTGACACTTTCGTCCTCAAGGCGCGCCTTTCGGGGCCGGACCCCGGGGCGCGCCCCATGCTCTTCGACACGACTCTCGGATACGAGCTTGTCAGATCACGGGCGGTCGACCCAGTCGGGTCAGGCGCCACACGGTACGCCACTTCATGGGGCGCCGCGGCCCGCACGGGGTCGTCCACCCCTCCCGGAAGCCGCCCAGCCACGCGCGCAGCGCGGGCAGGGAGGGCCGCCGGGCCAGGGTCAGCAGCAGCCAGACCCCCACGTACACGGGGACCAGGGGGGCGGGCAGGTTGCGGCGGGCCAGCCAGACGCGGTTGCGGGCCACCATGCGGTGGTAGACCGCGTGCCGGCTGGGGGCGGTCGTCGGGTGGTGCAGGACCATGTCCGACCGGTAGTCGATCATCCAGCCCGCGTCCAGGGCCCGCCAGGCCAGGTCGGTCTCCTCGTGCGCGTAGAAGAACTCGTCCGGCAGCCCGCCGACCTCGGCGAAGACCCGGGTGCGCACCGCGTTGGCGCCGCCCAGGAAGGTGGTCACCCGCGAGGAGCGCATCGGGTCCGCGGCGCGCAGGCGCGGCACGTGGCGGCGCTGGGTGACGCCGGTGTCCGGGTCGGCGATGCGGAAGCTGATGATGCCGAGCCGGGGGTCGGCGGCGAAGGCCGCGCGGCACAGCTCGGCCGTGTCCTGCCGGGGCAGCAGGCCGTCGTCGTCCAGGAAGAGCAGGATGTCGACGTCGCGGCCGGCCGGGCCGAAGGCCTCGATGCCGGCGTTGCGGCCGGCCGGGATGCCCACGTTCTCCGGCAGCTCGACGGTGCGGATCGCAAGGCCCGCCACGTTCAGCTCCGGCAGCGGGCAGCCGTTGCCGACCACCGCGACCTCGATCGGATCGCCGCTCTGCTTGGCGACCGACTCCAGCAGCGCCCGCAGGTCGTCGGGGCGGTTGCCCATGGTCAGCACGACCGCGCCGACCTTCGCGTGCTTGCGTGCGTCACTCATCGCGCCCCCGCTCATCGCAGCCTGCTCGACGCCAGGATGGACACCAGGTGCAGCACCGTCTGCAGCAGGGCGATGCCGGCCAGGACGGCGGTGCCCAGGCGGGTGAAGAACAGATCGCCCCTGACCGCGTCCAGGATCGCCAGCAGCAGGATCAGCAAGGACGCCTCGATGCCGAGGATCAGGCGGTGGAACTTCAGCGCCGCGGCGGCCTTGCGGGCCAGCGCCATGCCGGAGGAGCGCGGCTCGGACGCGGCCTCCTTGACGGGCGGCAGACCGGCCTGGTGGCGGGCGACGCCGACGAGGTCGGTCTCGGCCTTGATCAGGACGGCGCCGAGCGCGGCGAGGGTGCCGAGGAAGGCCCACAGCCAGTCGATCCGGCCGCCGCCCCACAGGTCGGCGGCGCGCAGGCCGAGGCCCACCAGGACGGCGGCGTCGCACAGGTAGGCGCCGACCCGGTCCAGGTACACCCCGGAGTTCGAGTACTGCTTCTTCCAGCGGGCGATCTCGCCGTCGACGCAGTCCAGCAGCAGGTAGAGCTGCACCATGACGACACCGAGGACGGCGCCCCAGATCCCCGGCACCAGCAGCGCCGGGGCCGCGAGGACGCCCGCCACGGTCATCAGGTAGGTGAGCTGGTTGGGCGTGACCTTGGTGTTCACCAGATGGCGGTCGACCCGCAGCGAGACCTCCCGCATGTACAGGCGGCCCATCCAGTGCTCGCCACTGCGCCGGTCCTTCACACCCGCGGGGTGGACGACCGGGCGGAGTTCAGCGACTGACGGTTTGTGCATAGTCGGCGTACGCGTCCCTGATCTGGTCGGTGGAGAGGTCGAGGTGCTCCAGGATGGTGTACCTCCCGGGGCGGGTCCGCGGCGCGTAGTCGACGACCTCGACGAACTCCTCGTCGGTGAAGCCGATCTCGCCCGGCAGCACGGGCAGGCCGTGCCGGCGCAGGACCTCGACCATGAGCGCGGCCTCCTCGTGGGCGCCGCGCAGGTGCATCGCGAAGGCCGCCCCCAGGCCGCACTGCTCGCCGTGGGGGGCGGACCGCTTGGGGTGCAGCAGGTCGAAGGCGTGGTTGATCTCGTGGCAGGCGCCGGAGGCCGGGCGGCTGTCGCCGGCGACCGACATCGAGATGCCGGTGAGCACCAGGCCCTCGGCCAGCACCTGCAGGAAGCCGTCGTCGCCGACGCCGCCGGGGTGGCGCAGCACGGCCTCGCCGGCCTGGCGGGCCATGGCGGCGGCCAGGCCGTCGATGTCCTCGCCGGTCTCGCGGTGGGAGAGCTCCCAGTCGGCGACGGCGGAGATGTTGGAGATCGCGTCGCCGATGCCGGAGCGCACGTAGCGCACCGGGGCCCGGCGGATGACGTCGAGGTCGATGACGACGGCGATCGGGTTGGGCACGCCGTAGGAGCCGCGGCCCGCGTCGTTGTCGAGGGTGGCGACCGGCGAGCACAGCCCGTCGTGGGAGAGGTTGGTGGCGACCGCCACGAGCGGCAGGCCGATGCGGGCCGCGGCGTACTTGGCACAGTCGATGATCTTGCCGCCGCCGAGGCCCACGACGGCGTCGTAGTGCCCCTTCTTCATGCGGTCGCCGAGCCTGATGGCGTCGTCGAGGGTGCCGCCGCCCACCTCGTACCAGGAGGCGCCGGGCAGCGCCGGGGCCAGCCGCTCGCGCAGCTGGGCGCCGGAGCCCCCGCTGATGGCGACCGCCAGCTTGCCGGAGCTGGAGATGCGCTGGTCGTGCAGGAGACCGGCGAGGTTCTCCAGCGCTCCGGGGCGGATGTCGACGACGACCGGCGAGGGGATGAGCCTCGTCAGTACTGGCACGCGATCTCCCGGCCCTTGGCGAGGTCGTCGTGGTTGTCGATCTCGACCCAGCGCACGTCGCCGATGGGCGCCACGTCCACCTGGAAGCCGCGGTCGACGAGCTCCTGGTAGCCGTCCTCGTAGTACAGGTCGGGGTCGCGCTCGAAGGTGGCCTTGAGCGCGTCGGCCAGCTCGGCGGCGGCCTCGGCCTCGATGAGGGTGACGCCGATGTACTCGCCGGTGGCGTCGCCGGGCTCCATCAGCTTGGTGATCTTCCGGACGCCCTTGCCGGCGTCCACGACGACCTTCATCTCCTCGTCGGCGAGCTTCTTGACCGCATCGAGGGCGAGGATGATCTTCTTGCCGTCGCCGCGGGCGGCCAGCAGCGTCTTCTCGACGGAGACCGGGTGGACGGTGTCGCCGTTGGCGAGGATCACCCCGCGGCTCAGGACGTCACGCGCGCACCACAGGGAGTAGGCGTTGTTCCACTCCTCGGCCTTGTCGTTGTCGATCAGCGTCAGCTTCAGCCCGTACCTGGCCTCCAGGGCCTCCTTGCGGGCGTAGACGGCCTCCTTGCGGTAGCCGACGACGATGGCGACCTCGGTCAGACCGACCTCCGCGAAGTTGCCCAGGGTCAGGTCGAGAACGGTGGTCTCACCGTCGACCGGCACCAGCGCCTTGGGCAGGGTGTCGGTGTAGGGACGCAGGCGCCGTCCGGCGCCGGCGGCCAGCACGAGGCCGATCATGCGGGTTCTCCTGATTCGTCGTGGACAGCGGGCGCCCCGGCGGACACCCAGAACCGGATGCTCTCGCAGAGCACCAGGAGCGCGATGCCGGCCGCCAGGGCCGTCAGCGCCACGGTGAAGCCCTGGCCGTGCCAGAGGGCGGCGGCGATGGTCACCGCCACAGCGCGTCCCTCGTGCCCGCCGGTGGCGCGGACGAGCCACGGCGGGGGGGCACCGGTGCCACCGCGGATGCGGTAGACCGTGTCGTAGTGATGGTAGGCGACCGCGGCGACCAGCCCGAACGCCGCGGGCAGCGCCCCGGGGACGCCCGAGCGGGCCGCGAGAGCGAGGACGAGGACGTACTCGGCGGCCCGCAGGACCGGCGGGACCAGCCAGTCCAGCGGGCCCTTGAGCGAGCGGTGGACGGCCATGGCCGAGACCACGGCGTACAGCCCGGCCTCCTCGACCGCCCGCCAGGTGCCGGCGGTGCCCAGCAGCAGCGGGCCGGCCAGGAGGACGACTGCGGCCAGCACGGCCAGCGCCGGCGCGGCGTACGCCTTGCCGGGCGCCTTGCGGGCCGGCAGCAGCGTGAGCAGGAGCGAGTCGGTCAGCTCCCCCAGCGCCCGCGCGGCGCGGTCGGTGCGGCGGGCCTTGCGGGTCAGGGAGCGCAGGACGCGGCCCGCGGTCGTGTAGCAGGCGGCGAACGCGCAGCCGATGAGCAGCACGACGAAGACGGTGCGGGGGGTGGTGAGCGCGGTGAGCACCGCTATCAGGGCCCAGCGCTCCCCGATGGGCAGCACGATCATGCGGCGCACCCAGACCGTCCAGCCGACGCTGTCGAGCCGGTCGGACAGGGCGGCGGTCGGGCTGGTGTTCGCCGTCGCGTCGTGGTTGGCCTCGGTGAAGGCGAAGTCCACGACGTGCCGGCACGTCTGCAGCACCATCGCGCCCAGGGCCAGCGCCCAGACGTCGTCGCCGCCGCGGGCGGCGCCGAGGGCGAGGCCCGCGTAGTACGCGTACTCCTTGGCGCGGTCGAAGGTGGCGTCCAGCCAGGCGCCGAGCGTGGAGTACTGCAGCGAGTAGCGGGCCAGCTGGCCGTCGGTGCAGTCGAGCACGAACGAGGCGATCAGCAGGGCGCCGGCGGCGACGAAGCCGGCGCGCGTGCCGGTGGCCGCGCAGCCGGCGGCGATCAGCGCCGTCAGCAGGGAGGCGGTCGTCACCTGGTTGGGGGTCAGGCCGCGGCGGGCGCACCAGCGCGCGATGTAGCGCGAATAGGGGCTGATGAAGAAGGTGGTGAAGAAGCCGTCGCGGGACTTCACGGCGCTGCGCAGCCGCACGGCCTCGTCGTCGACGGCCGCGGTGGCGGCGTGGGCCTTGGCCCGGGCCTCCTCGTCCGCGGGCACCTCGGCGACGAGCACGCCGAGCTCCGGGCGGTGCACGGCGACGCCGGCGGCCTCCAGCCGGGCGGCGAGGAGGTCGGCAAGCCCCTCCCCGGCCCCGCCCGCCGGCGGGTGCGCACGCCCGGGCGCCTCGCCCGGCCCGGCCGCACCCGTTTCGGCGGCACGTGCCAGTGCGGTCCGTGCCTCCGGCTGGACCGCGAGGGCGCCCGGCACGGCGCCCGCGGGGAAGCGGGGGTCGGTCAGGGCGAGGCGCAGGGCGTGGACGTGGCCGGTGAAGCGGGGGTCGACGACGGCGACGCGGTCGGCGGCCGGGACGGCGGCGAGCTCCGCGGCGGTGGCGGCCGCTCCGGCCGCCGTGCGCACGTCAAAACCCAGCGACCGCAGGTCGTCCTCGACGGAGGATCCGGCGGGCGGCGTACCGGTGAGGATGGCGGTCGGCAGACGAACTCACTCCTTGCAGCTGACGTGGCCGCCCCGGATGCCGCGGTCGTCGCGGCGCGGTGGCCGGGGGGTGCGGCGCGCGGGGCCCCGGCTGCGGGGCGGCGTACGGCACGTCGGCAGAGGCTATCGGATCAACGGAAGCCGCCGTTCACCGCACGTGCACCCAGCGGTCCCGTCGCTGACAGGACGCCCGCCGGGCGCCGGTGGTTCCCACGGACGGAGGATCCCCGGGAGGAAACGTTTCCCGTCAGTCGGCTGGATTAGGGTGCGGCATATGACGTGGCTGATCACAGGCGGAGCGGGATACATCGGGGCGCACGTGGCCCGGGCGATGACGGAGGCCGGGGAGCGGGTGGCGGTCCTGGACGACCTGTCCACGGGCACGGCCGCCCGGCTGCCCGACGCCGTTCCCCTGGTGCGGGGCTCGGTCCTGGACCGGGAGCTGCTCGACCGTACGTTCGCGGAGCTGGGCGTCACCGGTGTGGTGCACCTCGCGGCGAAGAAGCAGGTCGGGGAGTCGGTCGAGAAGCCGCTGCTGTACTACCGGCAGAACCTGCACGGGCTGACCGTGCTGCTGGAGGCGGTCGTGGCGGCCGGGATCCGCAGCTTCGTGTTCTCCTCCTCCGCGGCCGTCTACGGCACGCCGGACACCGACCTGGTCACCGAGGCCACGCCCTGCCTGCCGATCAACCCGTACGGCGAGACCAAGCTGGCCGGCGAGTGGCTGGTGCGGGCGACGGGTGCCGCGCACGGGATCTCCACCGCCTGCCTGCGGTACTTCAACGTGGCGGGTGCGGCGCGGCCGGAACTGGCCGACACCGGCATCTTCAACATCATCCCGATGATGTTCGACCGGATCACCCGCGGGGAACGGCCCCGGATCTTCGGCGACGACTACGACACGCCCGACGGCACCTGCGTGCGGGACTACATCCACATCGAGGACCTGGCCACCGCCCACCTGGCCGCGGCCCGCCACCTGCAGCAGCGTCCCGGCGCGGGCGACCTGACGCTGAACGTGGGCACGGGGCGGGGCGTGTCGGTGCGGGAAATGGCGGACCTGATCGCGGACGTCACCGGCAGCACCGGCCTGGCGCCGCTCACCGAGCCGCGCCGACCGGGTGATCCGGCGCGTGTCGTGGCGTCGAACGAGAGAATCGCCAAGGAGCTCGGCTGGAGCGCCCGGCACGACCTTCGCAGCATGGTCGTCTCGGCCTGGGAGGGCTGGTGCCTGCACCACCCCGAGGCGCATCGCCGCTGATCACCCGCTTGCGGCATCGCCGCAGGTCAGAGGCAATGACAACGGTGTTCAGTGCCGCGTTGCCAATACCCCCCACCCGTAGTTCACTGGGCTCGGCCGGCGACCGCCGGCCGCGGCGCGGGACGTCCACGGAAGGCGGGTTTCATGGGAGCGGGGCACGATCACGGTCACTCGCACGGGGGACCCCCGCCCGAGGCGAACGGCACCGCTGCCGCCGCCTACAAGGGGCGGCTGCGCATGGCGCTGGGCATCACCCTGACCGTGCTGCTGACCTACGCCGCCGGCAGTGCGATCACCGGCTCGCTGGCGCTGTTCGCCGAGGCCGGGCACATGGCGACCGACGCCATCGGCGTGTCCATGGCGCTGCTGGCCATCCACTTCGCCGGCCGGCCGCCGTCGCCCCGGCGCACCTACGGCTACGCCCGGGCCGAGATCCTCGCGGCGCTGCTGAACTGCCTGCTGCTGCTGGGCGTGGGCGGCTTCATCCTCTACGAGGCCGTCCAGCGGCTGACCAGCCCGACCGAGGTGCCGGGCGGGCAGACGGTGGTGTTCGGCCTGGTCGGCATCGTGGCCAACGGGATCTCGCTGGCCCTGCTGATGCGCGGGCAGAAGGAGAGCCTCAACGTCCGCGGGGCGTTCCTGGAGGTCCTCTCGGACGCGCTCGGCTCGCTGGCCGTGGTGATCTCCGCACTGGTGATCATGGCCACCGGGTGGACGCAGGCGGACCCCATCGCCTCGCTGCTGATCGGCCTGATGATCGTGCCGCGCACGGTGAAGCTGCTGCGCGAGGCGCTGGACGTGCTCCTGGAGGCCGCGCCCAAGGACGTGGACATGGAGGAGGTCCGGGCGCACATCATGGCCCTGCCGGGCGTGGAGGACCTGCACGACCTGCACGTGTGGACCATCACCTCGGGCATGCCGGTGCTCTCGGCGCACGTGGTGGTGGATCCGGCCGCGCTGGACTCGGCCGGCCACGAGAAGATGCTGCACGACCTGCAGGGCTGCCTGGGCGAGCACTTCGCGGTGGAGCACTGCACCTTCCAGCTGGAGCCCAGCGGCCACGCCGAGCACGAGGCGAAACTGTGCCACTGAGCGCCCCGGGACCGCCCCCGGCCCGTACCGGGGCCCGGCGGGCGGCGAAGGGCGCCGGTCAGGACTCATCCGGCCGTGCCGTGGGCATCTCGTACGGCAGACTGGAGGGTCGACGACCGGAAACGAGGATGGTCAATGCCGATCACATCAGCCACGGGCCGCTCCGCCGACTCGGCGCGGCCCCGCGCCGCCGACGACACCGCTGAACCCATCATGCTGGAGCTGGTCGACGAGAACGGCAGAACGGTCGGCACGGCCGAGAAGCTCTCCGCCCATGTCGCACCCGGCCGGCTGCACCGCGCCTTCTCGGTGTTCCTCTTCGACGACGAGGGCCGGCTGCTGCTGCAGCGCCGCGCGCTGGAGAAGTACCACTCCCCCGGTGTCTGGTCGAACACCTGCTGCGGTCACCCCTACCCCGGCGAGCTGCCCTTCGTGGCCGCCGCCCGGCGCACCGGCGAGGAGCTGGGGCTCGCGCCGGAGCTGATGCGCGAGGCGGGGACGGTGCGCTACAACCACCCGGACCCGGCGTCGGGCCTGGTGGAGCAGGAGTACAACCACCTGTTCGTGGGACGGGTGGGCCAGCGGCCGCAGCCGGATCCGGCGGAGATCGCGGAGACGGCCTTCGTGACCCCGGCGGAGCTCGACGAGCTGCGCGGGCGCCACCCCTTCTCCGCGTGGTTCATGACGGTGCTCGACGCCGCCCGGCCGGCGATCCGCGAGGTCACCGGGGCCGGCGCCGGCTGGTAGCCGGCGGGCGCAGCGGCAGGGCGGCCCAGACCACCTTGCCGCCGCCCGGCGTGTGCTCGACGTCGCACAGGCCGCCCGCCTCCTCGACGGTCGCCTGCACCAGCAGCAGGCCGCGCCCTCCGGTGCGCGGCTCGTCGTCGGGGCAGGCGGCGACCGGCCGCGGCCGGTAGGGGTGGCTGTCCTCGACGGCCACCCGCACCCACTCCGGGCCGAGGGAGACCTCGACGGCCACCTGGGGGGTCAGCAGCGCCGCGTGCTGCACGGCGTTGGTGACCAGCTCGGAGACGATCAGCAGCAGCCCGTACAGCAGGTCCTCGCGCAGGGGGACGCCCTGGCCCCGGATCAGGTCGCGCACCGCGCGTCTGGTGCGGGGCACCGAGCTGTCGAGGGCGGGAGCGAGGTACCGCCACGTGCCGTCGTACTCGGCCGGCTTCCGGGGCGGGGGTGCCTGCCCCGGCTCGGACGGGACGCTCCCGAGGCTCTCCATGTCCGGTACCAACCCCTCGCCCTGGCTCGACAGCACAGCCATGAGTGTGGGAACCACCGGGTGACCTGCGGCGAGCTGCTCGGAAGTCACCGTTTTTTCGGCGGCTTTTGACCGGGTGGTTATGCCGCAGTCACGCCACCGACTGTTCCTGGCGGCCCCGTTCGCCGTTCCCTGCCCGGTTCCGGCCCCGGTTACCATCCGGCGCATGGAGCCCGCACTGCACCTGGACATCGACGGCCCCACGGCCACCATCCGCATCGCGCACCCCGCCAAGCGGAACGCCATGACCACCGGCATGTGGCGCGACCTGCCGCGGCTCCTTCAGCGGTGCGCCGCGGACACGGCCGTACGGGTGCTGGTGCTCACCGGTGAGGGCGGAACCTTCTGTGCCGGGGCGGACATCTCCTCGCTCGCGGCCGACGGCGGCACGCTCTCCCGGGACCTGGCGGTCGCCGCCGAGGAGGCCCTCGCGGCCTTCCCCAAGCCGACGATCGCCGCGGTGCGCGGCCACTGCGTGGGCGGTGGCTGCCAGCTCGCCGCCGCCTGCGACCTGCGGTTCGCCGCCGAGGACGCCTCGTTCGGCGTCACCCCGGCCCGGCTGGGCCTCGTCTACCCGGCCTCCTCCACCCGCCGCCTGGTGGAGCTCGTCGGCCCGGCCACCGCCAAGTACCTGCTGTTCTCGGCCGAACTGATCGACGCCGAAAGGGCGCTGCGCTGCGGCCTGGCCGACGAGGTGTGGCCGGCGCAGCGGCTGGACGAGCGGGTGGCACAGTTCGCGTGCGTGCTGGCGGCCCGCTCGCAGCTGACGCAGGCGGCGGCCAAGGAGTTCGCGGCGGGCCCGGTGGAGGCCGGGCGCATCGCGCACTGGGCGCGGCTGGAACGCGGCAGCGGTGAGCCCGCGGAGGGCGTGACCGCCTTCCTCGAGCGCCGTCAACCGCGCTTCACGTGGACGGTCTGACGGGGCATCGGCCCGCACGTCCGGTGTGATCTTCATTGCGCTCTCCGCCCTTCCCGCTGTACCAACCAGTAGGTACAGTCACGGGACATGACATCTCTTCCGGACGGCGCCGTGCGCCGCTGCGCAATGCTGGTCAACCCCTTCCACTCGGCGCACTACTTCGCCCCCGAGACCCGGCAGGAGCTCACCGCACTCGGTCTGAAGGACCAGGGCGTCTACTTCGCCGGCCGCTCCGCCGCCCTCGGCCGGGTCGGCGCCGGTGTGGTGACGGCGACGTTCCACAACTTCAAGCCGGAGCTGGTGGCGCAGTACGTGCCCGCGGTATGGGAGATCACCTCCCCGCAGGACGTCCTGGACGCGCGGCTGCGGGCCGTCGACGCCCTGCTGCGCCGGCTGCTGGGCGAGGACGCCGTGGCCTCCGCGGAGCTGGCCGAGGCCGCCACCCTCGCGCTGCGCGCGGCCGAGGGCTGCCGGCCGCAGGGCCGGACGCTGTACGCGGCCCTGGCCGAGCTGCCCGTGCCGGCCGAGCCGCACCTGGCGTACTGGCACGCCACCACGCTGCTGCGCGAGCACCGCGGCGACGGCCACATCGCCGTCCTGCTCGGGGCCGGTTTCGACCCCGTCGAGGCGCTGGTCGCCCACGCCGCCACCGGCAAGGGCATGTCCGAGAAGTGGAACCGCGACCTGCGCGGCTGGAGCGCCGAGGAGCTGGAGGCCGGCCGGCAGCGGCTGCGCGAGCGCGGCCTGATGGACGAGGGCGGCGCGCTGACCGAGGCGGGCACCGCGCTGCGCGAGGAGCTGGAGCAGCGCACCGACGAGCTGGACCGCGGCCCGTACGAGCACCTGGGCGCGGCCGGCACCGCACGCCTGACCGAGCTGGCCCACCGCTTCACCACTGCCGTGGTCGAGGCCGGGGCCTTCCCGGCGGACCTGCGCGGCTGACCCGGCGCGGCGACGCCGCACCGCCGCGCACCACGGCACCTGCCACAATGCAGATCACGACACGGGGCACCGCCCGTAGGACACCCGGAGAAAGCAGAGCGTGATCGTGACGACGCCGATGTCCATCGAAGGCAGGATCGCCGAGGAGCTCGGCGTACGGGAAGCGCAGGTGCGAGCCGCCGTCGACCTGCTCGACGGCGGCTCCACCGTGCCGTTCGTCGCCCGCTACCGCAAGGAGGCGACGGGGGCGCTCGACGACGCGCAGCTGCGCACCCTCGAAGAGCGCCTGCGCTACCTGCGGGAGCTGGAGGAGCGGCGCACGGCCGTCCTGGAGTCCGTCCGTTCCCAGGGCAAGCTGGACGCGGAGCTGGAGGCGCGCATCCGCGCCGCCGACTCCAAGGCCCGGCTGGAGGACATCTACCTGCCCTTCAAGCCCAAGCGGCGCACCAAGGCGCAGATCGCCCGGGAGGCGGGCCTGGAGCCGCTCGCCGAGGGGCTGCTGGCCGACCCCGGCGTGGAGCCGCTGGCCGCGGCCGCGGCCTACGTCTCGGCCGACAAGGGCGTCGCGGACGCCGCGGCGGCCCTGGAGGGGGCCCGGGCGATCCTCACCGAGCGGTTCGCGGAGGACGCGGACCTCATCGGCGAGCTGCGCGAGCGCATGTGGGGACGCGGCCGGCTGGTGGCGAAGGTCCGCGACGGCAAGGAGGAGGCGGGCGCGAAGTTCGCCGACTACTTCGACTTCGCCGAGCCCTTCACCGCCCTGCCCTCGCACCGGGTGCTGGCCATGCTGCGCGGCGAGAAGGAGGAGGTCCTCGACCTCACCCTGGATCCGGAGCCCGCCGACGAGCGCACCGAGGGGCCGGGGCCGTACGAGCAGATGATCGCCCGCCGCTTCGGCATCGCCGACCGGGGCCGGCCCGCGGACAAGTGGCTCGGCGACACGGTGCGCTGGGCCTGGCGCACGCGCGTGCTCGTCCACCTCGGCATCGACCTGCGGCTGCGGCTGCGGCAGGCCGCCGAGGACGAGGCCGTGCGCGTCTTCGCCGCCAACCTGCGCGACCTGCTGCTGGCCGCGCCCGCCGGCACGCGCGCCACGATGGGCCTGGACCCGGGCTTCCGCACCGGCGTGAAGGTCGCCGTCGTCGACGCCACCGGCAAGGTCGCCGCGACCGAGACCGTCTACCCGCACGTGCCGCAGAACAAGTGGGACGCCTCCCTGGCCACCCTCGCCCGCCTGGCGCGCGAGCACGGCGTGGAGCTCGTCGCCATCGGCAACGGCACGGCCTCGCGGGAGACGGACAAGCTCGCCGCCGACCTGATCGCCCGTCATCCGGAGCTGAAGCTGACGAAGGTGATGGTCTCCGAGGCCGGCGCCTCGGTGTACTCCGCCTCCGCCTTCGCCTCCCAGGAACTGCCCGGCCTCGACGTCTCGCTGCGCGGTGCCGTCTCCATCGCCCGCCGGCTGCAGGACCCGCTCGCCGAACTGGTCAAGATCGACCCCAAGTCCATCGGCGTCGGGCAGTACCAGCACGACCTGTCCGAGGTGAAGCTCTCCCGCTCGCTGGACGCGGTGGTCGAGGACTGCGTCAACGGCGTCGGCGTCGACGTCAACACCGCCTCGGCGCCGCTGCTCTCGCGGGTCTCGGGCATCGGCTCCGGCCTCGCCGAGAACATCGTCGCCCACCGGGACGCCAACGGCCCCTTCCGTTCCCGCAGGGCGCTCAAGGACGTGCCCCGGCTCGGCCCCAAGGCGTACGAGCTGTGCGCGGGCTTCCTGCGCATCCGCGGGGGCGACGACCCCCTGGACGCCTCCAGCGTCCACCCCGAGGCGTACCCCGTGGTGCGCAAGATGGTGAAGGCCACCGGTGGTGACGTCGCCTCCCTCGTCGGCAACACGGCCGTGCTGCGCTCGCTGCGGCCCGACGACTTCGTCGACGACACCTTCGGCCTGCCGACTGTCTCCGACATCCTGCGCGAGCTGGAGAAGCCGGGCCGCGACCCGCGGCCGGCCTTCCGGACGGCCACGTTCAAGGAGGGCGTCGAGAAGATCGGCGACCTGGCGGCGGGCATGGTGCTCGAAGGCGTCGTGACGAACGTGGCCGCGTTCGGCGCCTTCGTGGACATCGGCGTCCACCAGGACGGGCTCGTGCACGTCTCGGCGATGTCCAAGACGTTCGTGAAGGACCCGCGGGACGTGGTCAAGCCCGGCGACATCGTGCGGGTGAAGGTGCTGGACGTCGACATTCCGCGCAAGCGCATCTCACTGACCCTCCGGCTGGACGACGAGGCGACGCGCGAGCGGGGCGAGCGCGGCGAGCGGCCCGACCGCCGTGATCGCGGCGAGCGCGGTGAGCGTGCGGAGCGCGGCGAGCGCTCCGAACGGCGGGCGCCGCGGCAGCGCCGACCCGAGCCCAGGACCGCCGCGGCGCCGCCGGCGAGCGGCGCCATGGCGGACGCCCTGCGCCGCGCCGGCCTGCTGTAGCGAGGTCTCCCCGGGGCTGCGGCCCCGGGGAGCGCTCCCCTGACGGCGGTGGGGCTCAGGCCTCCCGCAGCAGGTCGGCGAGGTCGCCCTCCACGTCCAGGTGGCCGGCCTCGCCGCCCGCCGGCACCTGGGCGTAGGTGTGGGCGAGGAAGGAGCGCAGCTCCGGGGTGTCTATCTGCACCATCGCCACGCCCTCCGGCGCGTGGAACTCCAGCACCGTGCGGTGCGGGCCGCACGGCCACACCCGTACGTCACCGCCGCCCGCCGACCTCAGCAGGCCACGGGCCAGCAGGTCGCGGGCGAAGGTCCACTGGACCTCGGCGCCGTCGAGGGAGGCCACCGGCGGGAAGGCGACGCGCACGGCGAAGGGATCGGAACGCTCGTAGCACAGCCGCGCGGGAACCGTCCGGGACGGCGGGGCCGATGCGATGATCCGTGCCTGGACAGCCTGTTCGATGACAGTGGACAACGCCAGCTCCCTTGCGTGGTTTCCCTGGTGGTGCGCTTCCCGTGCCGCTGGGATTTCCGGGAGTTCCCTCTTCCCCGCATGGTGAGACGAGTGAACGATCGTGGTCGTGCACCGGATTCCTCCGTGAGTTGCGTCACGGACCTTGAGAGGCACGACATTTACCTGTCAGTTCCGTCAATCGCCACGGAGCGGTGGAACCATGAGCATTTCCCGGCCACCCCCGGGGGCCGGGCGTCAGGGGCATCTCGGTCATGCCTGCCACGTTAGGTGCCGGGACCGGTGCCGCGGATCGCCCGAGCGGCCACCGGCTCGTGGCCGAAAGGATGAAAGTCCGACGGCCCCGGCGGCCCTCGGCGGCGCTCCGGAGAGACTTTCGAATTGCCTGCCGGGGCCGTCCGTCCTCCGTTAGCCTCCCCGCCCATGAGACGGATGGGGAAGTCCATACGAGCGGCCGCGGCCGCGGTCCTGGGAGCGGCGCTCCTCCTCGCGGGGAACGCGCCGGCGGGCGCGACCGCCGCGCCCGCCGCCCGGAACGCCGTCCGGGATGCCGCGCCGGACGCCGTGCGCCCGGCGTGGCAGGAGCGGCCCACCGGCAGCGACGCCCGCTTCCGCGGCCTCGCGGCGGTCGGCCGCACCACCGCGTGGCTGGCCGGCAGCAAGGGCACGGTCCTGCTCACCCGGGACGGCGGCACGACCTGGCGCAACGTTTCGCCCCCCGGCGCCGGGGCTCTGGAGTTCCGCGACGTGACGGCCTTCGACGCGCGGCACGCGGTGGTCCTGGCGATCGGCGAGGGCGAGGCGTCGCGCATCCTGCGCACGGACGACGCCGGCGCGACCTGGAAGGAGTCCTTCCGCAACCCCGACCCCAAGGCCTTCTACGACTGCCTGACCTTCTTCGACCACCGCCACGGCATCGCGCTCGGCGACCCGGTGGACGGCAGGTTCCGCGTCCTGGCCACGCGGGACGGCGGACGCAGCTGGCGGGCGCAGCCCGCGGCGGGGATGCCCGCCGCGCTGCCCGGCGAGGCGGCCTTCGCCGCCAGTGGCCAGTGCGTGGTGAGCTCGGGCCCGCGCGACGCCTGGATCGCCACCGGGGGCGGGGCCGTCTCCCGGGTGCTGCACTCCGCGGACCGGGGCCGCACCTGGCGCGCCGCCGAGGCGCCGCTGCCGGCGGGCGACGCGGCCCGCGGCGTGTTCGCCCTGGCCTTCCGTGACCGTACCCACGGGCTGGCCGTCGGCGGGGACTACCGCCCGGGGCAGCCCTCGCCGCGCGCGGCCGCCGTCACCGGCGACCGCGGGGCGAGCTGGACGGGCGCGCAGCGGCCGCCGGCCGGCTACCGCTCGGGGGTGGCCTGGCTGCCCGGCAGCCGGACCGCCGCCGTGGCCGTCGGCCCGGCCGGCAGCGACGTCACCACGGACGGCGGGCGCACCTGGCGCGGCTTCGACACCGGTTCGTACGACACCGTCGACTGCGTCCCGGGCGGCTGCTGGGCGGCCGGCGAGAAGGGGCGGGCCGCCCTCCTCGTACCGCCTCGGGGCCGGTGAACCGGCGCGGGTTCAGGAGGGCAGTTCCTGGCGGTAGGCCTCCAGCGCCGGCGCGGTCTTGGTCGGAATGAACTCGGTGATGGTGTACTCGCACACGCCCGCCACCGTGAAGGGGTCGCTCCGCGTGATCTCCTCGATCTTGGCGCGGTCGTCGCCGAGCGCCAGGATGATGCCGCCGTCGCGGGGCACCTTGCGGCCGGAGGCGATGAACACCCCGGACGCGTAGTGCGCCTCCAACCAGGCGACGTGCTCGGGCAGGGCGGCGTCGATGCGCTCGATGGGCGCGATGTAGGTCAGTTCAAGTACGAACATGATCGACAGGCTACGCCCCGGCTCCGCCCCGCCCGACGCCGCGCCACGCCCGTCCCGTAGCGTGGTCGGATCATGAGCGACGCACCGGCGAACACCCTGTACCCGCTGCCCGAGGACTGGCCCTCGACGGAGGCCGAGGCGACCGCCGTCCAGAACGAGCTGCGCGGGCAGGTGGTCCTGGACGAGCCGGGCCCGCCTCCCGGCGCCCCGCTGGTGGTCGCCGGCGTGGACGTGGCCTACGACGACGAGCGGGACCTGGTCGCGGCCGCCGCCGTCCTGCTGGACGCCCGCACGCTCCAGGTCCTCGAGGAGGCGACGGCCGTCGGCCGCGTCTCCTTCCCGTACGTACCGGGCCTGCTGGCGTTCCGTGAGGTGCCCACCGTCCTCGAAGCCCTCGGGCGGCTGACCGCCGAGCCGGACCTGGTGGTCTGCGACGGCTACGGGATCGCCCATCCCCGCCGCTTCGGGCTGGCCAGTCACCTGGGCGTGCTGACGGGCCTGCCCACCATCGGCGTGGCGAAGAACCCGTTCGTCTTCCGCCACGAGCCGCCCGGCCCGCGCCGCGGGGACGCCGCGCCCCTGCTCGACGGCATGGACGAGGTGGGCCGGGCGCTGCGCACGCAGGCGGGCGTCAAGCCCGTCTTCGTCTCCGTGGGCCACCGGGTGACGCTGGACCGCGCGTGCGAGCACACACTGCTGCTGGCGCCCCGTTACCGGCTGCCGGAGACCACGCGCGCGGCGGACGGCCTGTGCCGCGCGGCGCTGCGCCGCGCGGCCGGCTGAGACCGACGCCCCGTCGAGGCCCTCGGTGCGTCCGTGGCGCGCTCAGGGCAGGTGCGGCGGGACCACCGGGCGCAGACCGGGCAGCAGATCCCGCGTGCCCGCCGGCGGCCCGCCGGGGCCGCGGGTGGCGCGGACGAAGGCCGCGTAGCCGCCGACGAACGGCAGCGTGGCCGAGGAGCGGGCCAGGTCGACGGTGACGTGCGGGGTGGTGGAGGCGGGCTCGACCAGGCCGGCGTCGGTGCCGGCGACGATCAGGGCGAGCCGGTGGCCCGCGGGCACGACGTGGTCGGTGGCGGCAAGGTTCAGGGTGATGTCGTAGGGACGGCCGGGGGTCACGGGCCGGCCGTGGCGCCTGCTCGCCCAGTGGTCGAGGTCGGCCCAGCCGCGGCTGAGGACGGTGTGGCCCACCTGGGCGGTGCGTGCCGCGGTCTTCCGGAAGCAGCCGGTGTCGCCGGTGGTGCCGCTGCCCCAGCAGGTGCGCTCGGGCAGGGTGGTGATGCCTTCGGCGGCGTCGGCGTAGTCGCGGATGGTGGCGGGGCCCATGTCGACGAGGACGGCCGACAGATGGGCCGAGGACGTGGACGGGGTGACCGTCAGCCGGACCGTCGAGGAGCCCGACAGCCGCAGGTCGCGGGCGAGCGGTCCGGTGACGAAGCCCGTCTTCGCCGGGGTGGTCTCGTCGAGGTGCGCGGCCCAGTCGCTCTCGCTCAGGGCGGGGTCGTCGGTGAAGGCCTCGGTGGCGCCGGCCGGGGCGGGCGCGAGGCCGAGGGTGCCGACGCCCGGGCGGGGGCCGGCTGCGGGGCGCAGGGTGGTGCCGGCGGTGCCGGCGGGCGGCCAGGCGGTGTCGGTCGTCCACTGGTCGGGGGCGCGCTCGACGTCGGCGGCCGGTTCGCGTTCGATGCCGTTGTCGTAGCCGAGGAGGTAGTGGTCGAACCAGCGGTGCAGGGTGCTCACCCAGGCCTCGCGGCGGAAGTCGAACGGGTCCACGTGCCCGGTCTGCGACAGCCACAGCTTGCGTTCGACGCCGTGGGCGGCCAGCGCGTCCCACCACTGGCCGAGGTGTTTGGTGCGCACGTTGAGGTCCTGCATGCCGTGGACGGCGAAGACGCTGGCCTGCACGTTGCCGGCGTCCTTGACGTAGTCGCGTTCGGTCCACAGCGCGGTCCAGTCGCCGTTGCGCGGGGCTCCGCGGACGAGTTCGTTCTGCACGGCCTGGCAGCGGGAGCGTGCCTGCGGGCTCTCGACGAGGGCGGCGAGGCCGTCGGGGCCGCTGCCGAAGAGGGCGGCGCCCTTGGCGAAGTAGTAGTCGTACCAGGAGCTGATGCCGCCGATGGGCACGATGGTGCGCAGGCCCTCGACGCCGGTGGCGGCGACGCCGTTGGCGATCGTGCCGTCGTAGCTCTTGCCGATCATTCCCACGTCGCCGGTGGCCCAGCCGGCCGTCACCGCGGTGGCCGAGGTGCGGGAGGCGTAGCCGCGGGCGCGGCCGTTCAGCCAGTCGACCACGGATTTCGCGGACTGCACGTCGAGGCGGCCGCCGACGTCCGTGCAGCCGTCGGAGCGGTTGGTCCCGGCGAGGTCGACCAGGACGACGGCGTAGCCGCGCGGTACGAAGTAGTTGTCGTAGTACAGCGGGAACTGCACGGGCCGGCCCTGGGCGTCGTAGGTCTTCTTCTGGCTCTCGTTGCCGCGCCCGCAGCAGGCGTAGTAGGGGCTGGCGTCCATGATGACGGGCACCTTGTCGCCGGCTTCGGCGGGTTCGCGGGGCCGGATGATGTCGGCGGCGACCCGGTCGGTGCGGCCGTCGCCGTCGCCGTCGAGCCCGGTGTCCACCCATATGGTCTCGCGCACGGCGTGGTCGTACGCGTAGACGGGTCTGCTCTCGTCCGGTGGTCCGGCGGTGGGCGCCGCCTGGGCCGCGGCGGCGGGCAGCAGGACGGCCAGCACGGTGAGCAGGACCGTGGTCAGCGATGTCCGCGCGGAGGAACGCGACCGCGGGGCGCGGGAGTTGTTCGCACGTATCAGCACGGGCGGAAGGTAGCGCGGTCAACTGCGGTGCAGAAGAGGCGCTGCAGGCATCGCGAGGTGTCCGGTACCGCTCGCGTGTCCGCCGCGTGTCGATCAGATGTCGGTACGCGGCATGGACATACCCATGCCGGTGATGAGTACATAGGCTGCGAGTGATCTTTCGCCCCCTACGAGTTGGAGTGACTCGTGCGTCACAGACTCATCGTTCCCAGTGCGGCCGCGGCCCTGATGCTGCTGGCGGTCCCGGCCTCGGCGGCCGACGCCACGCCGGGTGCTCCGGGTGCCGGGGACTCCTACTACCCGACCTCCGGGAACGGCGGTTACGACGTCTCCCACTACGACCTGCGCCTGAAGTACCAGCCGGCGACGGACCGGCTGGACGGTACCGCCACCCTGACGGCCACCACGACGCAGGCGCTGTCCCGCTTCAACCTGGACTTCACGCTGAAGGTCAGCGAGGTCCTCGTCAACGGCCGCCCGAGCGCGTTCACCAAGACGGGCGATCACGAGCTGGAGATCACCCCGCCCGCGCCGCTGCCGGAAGGCAAGCAGATCACCGTGGTGGTCCGCTACAGCGACATCCCCTCGCAGGTGAAGGTCGGCGGCTACTCGGCCTGGCAGCGCACGCCGGACGGGGCCGTGGTGGCCAACGAGCCGGAGTCGGCGGCCTGGTGGTTCCCCAGCAACGACCACCCGCGGGACAAGGCCACCTACGACATCTCCGTCGCGGTGCCCGACGGCCTGCAGACCGTCAGCAACGGCGAGCTGAAGTCGCAGTCCTCCAAGCTCGGCTGGACGCGCTACAACTGGCGCGCCACCAAGCCGCAGGCGACCTACCTGACCACGCTCGCCATCGGCAAGTTCGACATCGTCACCGACAAGACGGCCGGCGGCCTGCCGGTCCTCAACGCCTACAGCAAGGACTTGGGCGACAACTACGATTCGGCCAAGGCGAGCATCGAGCGCACCTCCGAGGTCATCGACTGGGAGTCCACGGTCTTCGGGCCGTACCCCTTCAACGCCATCGGCGGTTACGTCCCCAACGTCAAGACCGGCTACGCGCTGGAGACCCAGACCCGGCCGTACTACAGCCCGTCCAGCTTCTCGGGCGGCGCCAACGTCTCGGTGGTCGTCCACGAGCTGGCCCACCAGTGGTTCGGCGACAACGTCTCGGTGAAGAACTGGCGCGACATCTGGGTGAACGAGGGCTTCGCCACCTACGCCCAGTGGCTGTGGTCGGCCAAGGAGGGCGAGGGCACGACCCAGGAGCTCGCCGACTACGCCTACTCCAGCGTCCCCGCGGACAACCCGTTCTGGAAGGTCAAGCCGGGCGACCCGGGTCCGGACAACCAGTTCCACGGCGCGGTCTACCAGCGCGGCGCGATCGCGCTGCAGGCCCTGCGGAACAAGGTCGGCGACGCGGCCTTCTTCAAGATCCTCAAGGGCTGGCAGGCGGACCGCAAGTTCGGCAACGGCTCCGTGCAGGACTTCGTGCAGCACGCCGAGAAGGTCTCCGGCAAGCCGCTGCAGAAGCTGTTCGACGTCTGGCTGTTCACCGACTCCAAGCCGAGCGCGGCCGTCGCGGCCGAGTACGGCATCGGCAAGCCGGCCGCCAGCGGCCGGTCCCTGGCGGCCGGCAAGGCCGCGAAGCCGGCGGAGCCGAAGTCCTGGAAGAAGATCCAGCAGGCGCTCGACAGCCACCGTCACTGATACACCGCACCACTGCGGGCCCGTCGCCGTCAGGCGGCGGGCCCGCTCCCGTGCCGGCGGGCGGGCTTTCACAGTGCTGGTGGCACAGCAATACTGTGGGACCGAACGGCACGACGAGGAAGCGAGGCACCGCCGATGGCCGTGGACACCGAAGGCACCGCCGCGCCGCAGGATGCCGCGGAATCGCACCTGACCGTCGACGAGTTGGCGGCCCGTGCCGGGGTGACCGTGCGCACGGTGCGCTTCTACAGTGCGCGGGGGCTGCTGCCGCCACCCGAGATCGGGCCGCGTCGCGTCGGGCGGTACGGTTTCGCGCACCTGTCCCGGCTGGCGCTGATCGAGGAGCTGCAGCACCAGGGGCTGACCCTGGCCGCCATCGAGCGCTACCTGAGCCGGCTGCCCGACGATCTCAGCGCCCACGACCTGGCCATCCACCGTGCGCTGGTGGCCTCCTGGACGCCCGACGAGGCGGCGGAGACCACGCGCGAGAAGCTGGAGCGGCGGGCCGGACGGTCCCTCACCGACGCCGACCTCGACCGGCTCGCGGCCATGAACGTGCTGGAGCGCGTCCCCGGCCAGGACGCCTTCCGCGTCGATCCGGCGCTGCTGGGGCTGGGCGTCCAGTTGCTGGACGTGCCGGTGGGGCTGGAGACCATACGTGCGGCCCGGGCGGTGCTGCTCGAACACGCCGGGGCCACGGCCCGTGAGCTGACGCGGCTGTTCCACGACGAGGTGTGGGAGCCCTACGAGCGCGGCGAGTTGGACCCCGAGCGGGTGGAGACGATGCGCTCGCTGTCGGCGCACCTGCAGCCGCTGGTGGTCCAGGCCCTGGTCACCGCCTTCCAGCGGGCGCTGAAGGACGAGCTGCGGGCCACGTACGGGGGCTGAGCGCCCGCCCCCGTACGCGGGTTGCGTCGCGGTCCTCAGTCCGTGAAGACCTCGCCCTTCTCCGCCTTGGTCACCAGCAGCTCGGGGGGCGCGAACCGCTCGCCGTACGTCTCCTGCAGCTGCTGCGCGCGGGCCAGGAAGCCGGGCAGCCCGCCCTCGTAGCCGTTGATGTACTGCAGGGCGCCGCCGGTCCAGCCGGGGAAGCCGATGCCGAGGATCGAGCCGATGTTGGCGTCCGCCACCGAGGTGAGCACGCCCTCCTCCAGGCAGCGCACGGTGTCCAGGGCCTCGGCGAAGAGCATGCGCTCCTGCAGGTCGGCGAAGGGCAGCCGGCGGCCCTCCGCCGTCTCGAAGTGCTCGGACAGCCCGGGCCACAGGCCCGTGCGCCGGCCGTCGGCGTACTCGTAGAAGCCCGCGCCCCCGCTGCGGCCCGTGCGCCCGAACTCCTCCACCATGCGGTCGACGACGGCATCGGCCGGGTGCGGGGTCCACGTGCCGCCGGCCTCCTCGGTCGCCCGCCGGGCCTCGTCGCGGATCCGGCGGGGCAGGGTGAGCGTGAGCTCGTCCATCAGCGAGAGCACCTTGGCCGGGTAGCCGGCCTGGGCGGCCGCCTGCTCGACGGAGGCGGCGGGCACGCCCTCGCCGATCATCGCCACGCCCTCGTTGAGGAAACGGCCGATGACGCGGGAGGTGAAGAAGCCGCGCGCGTCGCCCACGACGATCGGGGTCTTGCGCAGCTGCCGGACCAGGTCGAAGGCGCGCGCCACCGCCTCCTCGCCCGTCCGCTCCCCCTTGATGATCTCCACCAGCGGCATCTTGTCGACGGGCGAGAAGAAGTGCAGGCCGATGAAGTCCTCCTGCCGCTCCACGCCGCGGGCCAGGCCGGTGATGGGCAGGGTGGAGGTGTTGGAGCACAGCAGGGCATCGGGCGCGACGACGTGCTGGACCTCCTGGAAGACCGCGTGCTTGAGCTGCTGGTCCTCGAAGACGGCCTCGATGACCGCGTCGCAGCCCGCGAGGTCGGCGACGTCGGCGGTCGGGGTGATGCGCGCGAGCAGCGCGTCGCGCTCGGCCTCGGTCGTGCGCCCCTTGGCCAGCGCCTTGCCGAGCAGGCCCGCCGAGTACGCCTTGCCCTTGGCGGCGTTCTCGGGCGAGACGTCCTTGAGCACGACCTCCATGCCGGCGCGGGCGCAGGCGTAGGCGATGCCCGCGCCCATCATGCCGGCGCCGAGGACGGCGACCTTGCGTACCGTGCGCGCCGGGACGCCCGCGGGGCGGCTGCGGCCGGAGTTGACGGCCTGGAGGTCGAAGAAGAACGCCTGGATCATGTTCTTCGAGGTCTGGCCGATCACCAGCTCCGTGAAGTAACGGGCCTCGACGACCTGCGCCGTCGCGAAGTCGACCTGGGCGCCCTCGACGGCGGCCGCCAGGATGCTGCGGGGTGCGGGATAGGGGGCGCCGGCGGTCTGCTTGCGCAAGGTGGCCGGGAAGGCCGGCAGGGCGGCGGCGAAGCGGGGGCTCGCCGGGGTGCCGCCGGGGATGCGGTAGCCGTCCTCGTCCCAGGGCTGCCGCGCGGTGGGGTGCTCCGCGATGTAGGCCCGGGCGCGGGCGAGCATGTCCTCGGCGTCGGTGGCCACCTCGTGCACCAGCCCGGCCTCCAGGGCCCGGCGCGGTGCGTACTGCGTGCCCTGCAGGAGCACCTTCAGCAGCGCGTCGGCGACGCCCAGCAGCCGGACGGTGCGGGTCACCCCGCCGCCGCCCGGGAGCAGCCCGAGGGTGACCTCCGGCAGCCCGATCCGCGATCCGGGGGCGTCGAGGGCGATGCGGTGGTGGCAGGCGAGGGCGATCTCGTAACCGCCGCCGAGGGCCGCGCCGTTGATCGCGGCGACGACGGGCACGCCGAGGGTCTCGATACGGCGCAGGTCCCGCTTGATGCCCATGCCGGCGTCGAAGACGCGCCGGGCGTCGGCGGGGGTCGCGGCGATGAGGTCGCGCAGGTCGCCGCCGGCGAAGAAGGTCTTCTTGGCGGAGGTGACGACGACGCCGCGCAGGGTCTCCTTCTCCGCCTCCAGCCGGTCGGCGACGGCGGTCAGCGACGCCCTGAAGGCGTCGTTCATGGTGTTGGCGGACTGGGCGGGGTCGTCCAGGACCAGGGTGACGACGCCGTCGTCGCCGCGCTCGTAGCGGATGGCGGTGGGGGTGGTCATGTCGGGTGCTCTCCTCAAGGGACGTGTCGGGGGCGGGCGGAAACCGGTGGCGGCGGACGTGCCGCCCTACACCCGCTCCACCACCGTCGCGACGCCCATGCCGCCGCCCACGCACAGGGTGATCAGCCCGTACCGCCCGCCGCGCCGCTCCAGTTCGTCCACGACGGTGCCCAGCAGCATGGCGCCGGTCGCGCCCAGCGGGTGGCCCATGGCGATCGCGCCACCGTTGACGTTGACCTTCTCCAGCCCGATGCCCATCTCGTCGGCGAACCGCAGCACGACGGCCGCGAACGCCTCGTTGACCTCGACCAGGTCCATGTCGTCGATGGTCAGCCCGGCCTTGGCCAGCGCCTTGCGGGAGGCCGGGGCGGGCCCGGTGAGCATGATCGTGGGCTCGGATCCGGAGACGGCGGCCGAGACGATGCGGGCCCTGGGCCGCAGGCCGTGGCGCTCCCCCACCGCGCGGTTGCCGATGGCCACCAGCGACGCGCCGTCGACGATGCCCGAGGAGTTGCCGGCGTGGTGGACGTGGTCGATCTTCTCGACCCAGTGGTACTGCTGCAGCGCCACGGCGTCGAAGCCGCCCTGGTCGCCGATGGCGGCGAAGGAGGGCTTGAGGCCGGCGAGGGTCTCGACCGTCGTGCCCGGCCGCATGTGCTCGTCGTGGTCGAGGACGACCAGGCCGCTGCGGTCGCGCACCGGCACCACGGACCCGGCGAACCGGCCCTCCTTCCAGGCCGCGGCCGCCAGCTCCTGGGAACGGGCGGCGAAGGCGTCCACGTCGCGGCGCGTGTAGCCGCCCAGCGTGGCGATGAGGTCGGCGCCGATGCCCTGGGGGACGAAGTTGACCTCCAGGTTGGTCATCGGGTCGTTGAACCAGGCCCCGCCGTCGGAGGCGATCGGCACCCGCGACATGGACTCCACCCCGCCGGCCAGGACGAGGTCCTCCCAGCCCGAGCGCACCTTGGCGGCCGCCAGGTTGACGGCTTCCAGCCCGGAGGCACAGAAGCGGTTCTCCTGGACGCCGGCGACGGTCTCGGGCAGCCCCGCGGCGAGGGCGGCGATGCGGGCGATGTCGGAGCCCTGGTCGCCGACGGGGCTCACGACGCCGAGCACGATGTCGTCGACGGCCGCCGGGTCCAGACCGGGCAGGCGCCGCAGCAGCTCCCGGATCAGGCCGGTGACCAGGTCGATGGGTTTGGTGCCGTGCAGCGCGCCGTTGGCCTTGCCGCGCCCGCGCGGGGTGCGGATGGCGTCGTACACGTACGCTTCGGTGCTCAAGGTCGTTATCCCTTTCGGGGCGGGGGGAGGTGCGGGCGGTCGGGAGAGCTCAGGAGAGCAGGGAGCGGCCGATGATCTCCTTCATGATCTCGGTGGTGCCGCCGTAGATGGTCTGGATGCGGCCGTCGGTGAACGCCTTGGCCACCGGGTACTCGCTCATGTAGCCGTACCCCCCGTGCAGTTGCAGGCAGCGGTCGGCGACGCGCTTTTGCAGCTCGGTCGCCCACCACTTGGCCATCGCCGCGTGGACGGCGTCGAGCCCGCCGCCGATGTGCTCGGCGACGCAGCGGTCGACGAAGGTGCGGGTGACCGCGCACTCGGTGGCCATCTCGGCGATCTCGAAGCGGACGTGCTGCAGACGGGCCAGCGGCCGCCCGAACGCCTCGCGCTCCTTGACGTAGCGGGTGGTGACCTCCAGCAGGTGCTCGGCCGCGGCGACCGCGGCGACCGCGATGCTCAGCCGCTCCTGCGGGAGATGGGCCATCAGGTGGCCGAAGCCGCCGTGGAGCTCGCCCAGCAGGTTCTCCTTGGGGACACGGACGCCGTCGAAGAACAGCTCGGCCGTGTCCTGCGCCTTCTGCCCGATCTTGTCGAGGTTGCGGCCCCGTTCGAAACCGGGCGTGCCGCGCTCCACCACCAGCAGGCTCAGCCCCTTGGCGCCGCCCTCCGGGGTCGTGCGGGCCACCACGACCACGAGGTCGGCGAGGATGCCGTTGGAGATGAAGGTCTTGGAGCCGCTGAGCACCCAGTGGTCGCCGCGGTCCTCGGCGGTGGTGCGCAGCCCCTGCAGGTCGGAGCCGGCGCCCGGCTCGGTCATGGCGATCGCGGTGATCGTCTCCCCCGTGCAGAAGCCCGGCAGCCAGCGCCGCTTCTGCTCCGCCGTGGCGAGCGAGGTCAGGTACGGGCCGACGATGTCGTTGTGCAGCCCGATGGCCAGGCCCGAGGCCCCGGCGCGGGCGAACTCCTCGGCGATCACGGCACCGTAGCGGAAGTCGGCGACGCCCCCGCCGCCGTACTCCTCGGGCACGGCCGGGCCGAGCAGGCCCTGGCGGCCGGCGGCCCGCCAGACCTCCCGGGGGACGATGCCGTCCTTCTCCCACCGCTCGTGGTGGGGCAGGACCTCCTTGGCGAGGAAGGTGCGGACGGTCTCCCGGAAGGCTTCGTGGTCGGCGGTGTACAGGTCACGCTTCATGGGTGGTCTCCCCCTCATCGGGCGGTGCGAGGCCGGGCACGTTCCAGTCGCGGGCGACGTCGGCGGTGTCCGCGCCGGGGCGGGCCGGTGGGCGGCGCACGGCGGCGGGGGTGGCCGAGAAGCGGGGCGCGGGGGCGGGCTGGGTGATGCCGCCCTCCTCGGTGAAGGTGCCGCGCGCGGCCAGGTGCGGGTGGTGGGGGGCCTCGCCCAGGGACAGCACGGGCGCCACGCACGCGTCCGTGCCCTCGAAGACGGCCGTCCACTCGGCGCGGGTGCGCTGCCGGAAGCGGTCGGCGACGGCGGCGCGCACCTCCTCCCAGCGACCGGGGTCCCCCCGGTCGGCCGCGGCCTGCGGCAGGCCCAGCAGCCGTACGAACGTGCCGTAGAAGCGCGGCTCCAGGGCCCCCACCGCCATGTATCCGCCGTCGGCCGTCTCGTACGTGCCGTAGAACGGGGCACCGCCGTCGAGGAGGTTGGCCGCGCGCCGGTCCTGCCAGCCGCCGGCGGCGAGCATGCCGTGGAGCATGGCGGTCAGGTGGGCGGTGCCGTCGACGATGGCGGCGTCCACGACCTGGCCGCGGCCGGTGGCGCGGGCGTGGTGCAGGGCGGCGAGCAGGCCGACGACGAGGTAGAGGGAGCCGCCGGCGTAGTCGCCCAGCAGGTTGGCCGGGGCGTACGGCGGGCCCTCGGCGGGGCCGGTGAGGGCGAGGGCGCCGGTGACGGCGATGTAGCCGATGTCGTGGCCGGCCGCGTGGGCCAGGGGGCCGTCCTGGCCCCAGCCGGTCATCCGCCCGTAGACCAGGGCGGGGTTGCGGGCCAGGGCGGCCTCGGGGCCCACGCCCAGGCGTTCGGCGACGCCGGGGCGGAAGCCCTCGACGAGGATGTCGGCGCGGGCAGCGAGGGCGAGGACGGCCCGCGGGCCCCCGGGCGCCTTCAGGTCGACCAGGACCGAGCGCTTGTTGCGGTTGGTGACGTCGTACGCCGGATCGACGCCGAGCCCCTGGCCGCCGGGGCGGTCGACGCGCACGACGTCGGCCCCGAGGTCGCCGAGCAGCATCGTGGCGAACGGGCCGGGGCCGATGCCGGCGAGCTCGAGCACGCGCATCCCGGTCAGCGGGCCGCCGGTGGGGTCCGGATCCGTCTGCACCATGCGGCCCCCCGCGTCCGACGTCCTGTGACACAACCGCTGTGACACCCGTGATGTTAGGAACCGGTCGCACCGACCACAAGGGGCCGGACGACGGTCATCCCGCGTCGAGTTGGGCGACGAGCCGCTTGGGCGCGATGGTGCGGTAGCTCTCCTCGACCCAGTCGCAGCACACCTCCACGTCCACCTCCCCGGTGTCCAGCGGCACCGACACCCAACCGGAACGCCCCAGTCCGTAGGCCGTGGGTGCCGCGCCCGGCACAGTCAGGGCGTGGGCGTGGGCCGCCTCGTCCTTGAGCTTGACCGAGATCCCGGGACTGAGCGCATTGTCCGGGGAGCCGAGGAAGGCGAAGATCTTCTTGTTGACCTTGACCACCGCGCTGTCGCCCCAGGGGAACTCCTCCACGGCGCCCGGCAGGGACAGGGCGAACGAGCGGATGCGCTCGCGCGCGGCGAGGGGTGCGGGTTTCGCGGCCATGGTGCCTCCGGCGGTCCTGGTCGTGCGGGCGGTACGCACGCATGTGCCCGTGCGTGTGCGTCCACGCTAGCCGGGGGCACCGACAACGCGGCCGAAGGCGGCCGCCGGTCAGGTCAGCCCGGCCTCCGCCAGGAGCTTGCGCACGCGGGCCACCGCCGCCTCGGACAGGGGCTGCAGCGGGGCCGACGTCGCCGGGCAGGCGATCACGCCGAGCGCGTGCAGGGCCGCCTTGTAGCCGCCGAGCGCCGCCGACGTCCAGCTCGCCCCGTCCGTGCCGGCGGCCTCGACGAGCGCGAACAGCCCCGCCAGCCGGTCCTGTTCGGCCGCCGCCTGCGCCCAGCGCCCGGCGCGGGCGTGCGCGTACAGCCGTACGTAGCCGGCCGGGTCGACGTTGCCCAGGCCCGGCACGACACCGTGGGCGCCGGCCAGCAGGGCCGCGTCCACGGTGAGCTCGGAGCCGGTCAGCACGGTGAAGGCGTCCTGCAGCCCGCGGGCCCGCAGGCCGAGCAGCAGGCGGCGCAGCCCGCCGAGGTCGCCGGTGGTGTCCTTGAGGCCGGCCAGGGTGCCCTCGGCCGCGAGGTCGAGCAGGGTCCCGGCCGCCAGGCGGGTGTGCACGGTGCCGGGGTTGTCGTAGGCGAACAGCGGCAGGTCGACCGCGTGCCGGATGCGCCGGAAGTGCCCGGCGTCCTCCGCCGGGTGCGTGCCGGTGAAGAACGGGGCGGTGGCCACGAGCGCGTCGGCGCCCGCCGCCGCGGCGGCCCGGGCCTGGTCGAGGACCCGCTCCGTGGTCATGTCGATCACTCCGGCGAGCACCGGCACCCGGCCGGCGACGGCCTCGACGACCGTGCGCAGCGCCGCCGTGCGCCAGCGGTCGGTCAGCTGGGCCGCCTCGCCGCTGGTGCCCAGGGCGAAGACGGCGTGGACCCCCGCGCCCAGCAGGTGCTCGACGAGCGCGGCCAGCGAGCGCGCGTCGACCTCCCCGGTGCCGGTCAGCGGGGTGCACAGCGGGGGGACGACGCCCCGCAGGGGCACGGGCAGGTGCATCACGGTCCGCCTTCCAGGGGCCGGGAACGGACGGGACGGTACGGTCCCGCCGGGCCGCCGGCGCTGTCAAGGCCGCACCGGAGCCACCCCCTCCACCAGGTCCGCGGCCTCGTGGGCGCACCCCCACGCGACGGTGATCCCCGCGCCGCCGTGCCCGTAGTTGTGCACCACCACCCCGCCGTCCGGCAGCCGTTCGGCTTCCAGCCGTACGGCCGGGCGGGCGGGGCGCAACCCGACCCGGTGGGCGAGCACCCGGGCGCGCCCCACGGCGGGGAAGAGCCGTGCGCAGCGGGCGATGATGGCGTGGGCGGTGCAGGGCGAGGGGGTGCGGTCCCAGACGTGCTCCTGGGCGGTGCCGCCGAGGACGAGCCCGTAGGGCTGCGGGAAGAGGTAGGCCATGTCGGCCCTGCCGGCGTCGTCGGCGGTGAACCATTCGTCGATGCCGGGGTTCTCGACGACGACCAGTTGTCCGCGCACCGGGTGCACCGAGGGGTCGGGGACCAGCCGCCGGGCGCCCAGGCCGGTGCAGTTGACGACGGCGGCGGCCTCGGCGGCCGCCCGGGCGAGCGAGAGGACGGGGCGCAGGACGACCCGGCCGCCCGCGGCGGCCAGCCGGCGGTGCAGGTGGTGCAGGTGGGCGGGCATGTCCAGCAGGGGCAGGTGGGCGCGCACGCCCCGGCCGTGCCCGGGCGGCAGCTCGCCGGCGGTGGCGGCGCGCAGGCCGGGGACGCGGCGGGCCCACGGCCCGAGCTCGTGCGGGGCCGGCCCGGCGTGGGTGCCGGGGACGCGGCGCACGCCGGTCTCCTGCGGGTGCTGCGCCAGCTCGGTCATGACCGCGAGGGAGTGCAGGGCCCAGGCGCCGGCCCGCTCCTCGGGGGCTATGCGGTAGGGCCACCACAGGCCGCCGGCGACGGCGGAGGTGCTCTCGGCCGTGGGCGAGCGCGTCCACACCCGCACCCGGTGGCCGCGCTCGGCCAGGACGACGGCGGTGGTCAGCCCGGCGACCCCGGCGCCGGCCACGATCACATCGCTTGCCATGCGCCGACGGTACCGGCCAACTCCCGTGCACCGGGCGGGTTGTGGCAATACCCCGCACAAGCTCCCGTGCACCGCGGCGCGCCGCGGGATGTTTCCGCCGTCAATGCGGTGCCCCGCACGGGACGCGGGGCGCCGTGCGCGAGCGGTTAGAGTCGGTGGCCTCATGAGTGCCACTCTCGTTGCCAAGGATCTCGCCGCCGGCCACGGCGACCGTACGCTCTTCTCCGGCCTCGACCTCGTGGTCGCGCCCGGGGAGGTCATCGGCCTCGTCGGGGCGAACGGCGCCGGCAAGTCCACCCTTCTGCGCCTGCTCGCGGGCCTGGCCGCGCCGGAGGAGGGCACGCTGCGGCTGAGCCCGCCCACGGCGACCGTGGGCCACCTGCCGCAGGAGCCCGAGCGGCGCGAGGGCGAGACGGTGCACGCCTTCCTCGCCCGCCGCACCGGTGTCGCCGCGGCGCAGTCCGCGCTGGACGCCGCCACCGAGGCCCTGGTCGCCGGCGCGCCGGGCGCCGACGACGCGTACGCCACGGCCCTGGAGCGCTGGCTCGGGCTCGGCGGCGCCGACCTCGACGAGCGGGCCGAGGAGGTCGTCGCCTCGCTCGGGCTGGCGGTCGGCCTGGACCGGCCCATGACCGCCCTGTCGGGCGGCCAGGCGGCCCGGGCCGGTCTGGCCTCGCTGCTCCTGAGCCGCTACGACGTCTTCCTGCTGGACGAGCCCACCAACGACCTCGACCTCCAGGGCCTGGACCTGCTGGAGAAGTTCGTCACCGGGCTGCGCGCGGGCACCGTGCTGGTCAGTCACGACCGCGAGTTCCTGGCGCGCACGGTCGACAAGGTGCTGGAGCTGGATCTGGCCCAGCAGCAGGTGAACCTCTACGGCGGCGGCTACGCGGCCTATCTGGAGGAGCGCGAGACCGCCCGCCGGCACGCCCGCGAGGCGTACGAGGAGTACGCCGACACGCGCGCGACGCTGGAGGCGCGGGCCCGTACGCAGCGCAACTGGATGGACAAGGGCGTGCGCAACGCCCGCCGCAAGGCGACGGACAACGACAAGATCGGCCGCAAGTTCCGGTCGGAGGCGACCGAGAAGCAGGCCGCCAAGGCCCGCCAGACCGAGCGTCTGATCGAGCGGCTGGACGTGGTCGAGGAGCCGCGCAAGGAGTGGGAGCTGCGCATGGAGATCGCCGCGGCGCCCCGCTCGGGTGCGGTGGTGGCGACCCTGCGCGGTGCGACGGCCCGCCGGGGGGCCTTCTCCTTCGGCCCCGTCGACCTGCAGATCGACTGGGCGGACCGCATCGCCGTCGCCGGGGCGAACGGCTCGGGCAAGTCCACGCTGCTCGCGGCCCTGCTGGGCCGGCTGCCGCTGGAGGCGGGCAGCGCGGCGCTGGGGCCGGGGGTGGTCGTGGGCGAGGTGGACCAGGCCCGTGGCCTGTTCTTCGGGCCCGAGACGCTGCTGGACGCCTTCGGCGCGGCGGCGGCGGAGCTGGAGCCGGCGGACGTGCGCACGCTGCTGGCCAAGTTCGGGCTGAAGGCCGCGCACGTGCTGCGGCCGGCCGCCACGCTCTCGCCCGGCGAGCGCACGCGTGCCGCGCTGGCGCTGCTGCAGGCCCGCGGCGTGAACCTGCTGGTGCTGGACGAGCCGACGAACCACCTCGACCTGCCGGCGATCGAGCAGCTGGAGTCGGCGCTGGCGTCGTACCAGGGCACCTTGCTGCTGGTCACCCACGACCGCCGGATGCTGCAGGCGGTGCACACCACCCGCCGTCTGGAGGTCGTGGACGGGCGGGTCCACGAGCGGTAGCCGGCGGCCGGGCGGCGGATGCTGTGGGCCGCCTGTGTGATCCCTGTCCGAAAAGACCCCCAGCCGATGACCAATAGTTGCCCAAGGAAAGGTCATGCCGGCAGGGGCGATCGGCCATGGAATCGGTGGTGGTGAGCCCGTAGCGGCAGCATTTTTGAAGAGCTGATGGGGTTACCAGCGGTCTGTTCGATTTACGGAACGTTGAATACCGGTCCCCGAACCGGGCCGGGGTGAGCACCGTCTGTGGGTGCGGACGTCGCCGGGGCGTCCGTGACGAGAAGCCGAATAGAGGCGCACCGATGCCACCCACCCTTCCGGGCTCCCCGCCCGCAGCGCCCGCCCCCTCCGGGGCGCGGGCGCTGTACCGCGGTGCCCCGCCGCCGGCGGAGCGCACCCTCCTCGACGTGTTCGACGCCACCGCCGCCGCGCACCCGCAGGCGCTGGCCCTGGACACCGGCGCCCAGCGGTTCACCTACCGCGAGCTCGCCGCCCTGGTCACGGTCCGGGCCGAGCGCCTGCGCGCGGCCGGCGCCGGGCCCGGGGACCGGATCGGCGTCCGCATCCCGTCGGGCACCGCGGAGCTGTACGTGGCGGTGCTCGCCGTCCTGCGCTGCGGCGCCGCCTACGTGCCCGTCGACGCGGACGACCCCGACGAGCGGGCCGCGACCGTCTTCCGCGAGGCCGGCGTCTGCGCCGTCCTCGGGGCCGACGGCGCGATGGCCCCCGGTGTCGTGGCGCCGTCCGGCGCACCGCGCCCGCCGGGGACCGGGGACGACGCGTGGATCATCTTCACCTCCGGTTCCACCGGCGCCCCCAAGGGCGTCGCCGTCAGCCACCGCAGCGCGGCCGCGTTCGCCGACGCCGAGGCGGCCCTCTTCCTCAAGGACTGCCCGCTCGGCCCCGGCGACCGCGTCCTGGCCGGGCTGTCCGTCGCCTTCGACGCCTCCTGCGAGGAGATGTGGCTGGCCTGGCGGCACGGCGCCTGCCTGGTGCCCGCCCCGCGCTCCCTGGTGCGCGCCGGCCACGAACTGGGGCCCTGGCTCGTCGAGCACGACATCACCGTCGTCTCCACCGTCCCCACCCTCGCCGCCCTGTGGCCGGTGGAGTGCCTGGACCGCGTGCGACTGCTGATCGTCGGCGGCGAGGCCTGCCCGGCCTCGCTCGTCGAGCGCTTCGCCGTGCCCGGCCGGGAGATGTGGAACACCTACGGGCCCACCGAGACCACCGTCGTCGCCTGCGCCGCCCGGCTGCACCCCGGCGAGCCGGTGCGCATCGGACTGCCCCTGGACGGCTGGCAGCTGGCCGTCGTGGACGAGGCCGGCGAGCCCGTCGCGCTCGGCGAGCAGGGCGAGCTCGTCATCGCCGGCGCCGGCGTGGCCCGCTACCTCGACCCGGTCAAGGACGCCGACCGCTTCCGGCCCAGCGCCGCCCTCGGCAGCCCCCGTGCCTACCGCACCGGCGACCTGGTGCGGGCCGACGCCGAGGGCCTGGTCTTCGCCGGGCGCGCCGACGACCAGATCAAGATCGGCGGCCGGCGCGTCGAGCTCGGCGAGATCGACGCCGCGCTGGGCGCCCTGCCCGGCGTGCAGGGCGCCGCCGCCGCGGTCCGCACGACCCCGGCCGGCAGCCGGCTGCTGGCCGGCTACGTGGTGGCCGGCCCCGGCTGGGACCGGGACCGCGCCAGAGCCCTGCTGGCCGAGCGCCTGCCCGCCGCCCTCGTGCCGGTGCTGGCCGAGGTGCCCGAGCTGCCCACCCGTACCTCCGGCAAGGTCGACCGCGACGCCCTGCCGTGGCCGCTGCCCGACGCCGCCGGCAACGACGCGGGCGAAACGTTGCACGGCACCGCCGCCCGGCTCGCGGACCTGTGGGAGGAACTCCTCGGCATCCGGCCCGGCGCCGGCTCCGACTTCGTCTCCCTCGGCGGCACCAGCCTGGCCGCCGCCCGGCTGGCCTCCGCCCTGCGCGAGCACCACCCCGGCGTCTCCGTCGCCGACCTCTACCGCCACCCCGTCCTGCGGGACATGGCCGCCCACCTCGACACCCTCGCCCCGCGCGAGGCCGTCCGGCGCCCGGTGCGCCCGGTGCGCCGGCGCGCGGGCGCGGCCCAGATCCTCGTCCAGTGCGCGCTGTTCGGCGTCGCCGGCCTGCGCGGGCTGGTGGGCCTGGCAGCCGCCGACAACGTGCTCGGGCTGCTGGCCCCCGAGGCGTGGGCCCCGCACACGTCCTGGTGGCTGGTGCTCGCCGGGTGGCTGGTGCTCTTCAGCGCGCCCTCACGCTTCCTCCTCGGCGCGGGCGCCGCCCGCCTGCTCACCCGGGGCATCGCGCCGGGCACGTACCCGCGCGGCGGCCGCACGCACCTGCGGCTGTGGACCGCCGAACGGGCCGTGGCCTCCTTCGGCGTGCCCGCCCTGCTCGGCACGCCCTGGGCGGCCTGGTACGCCCGGGCCCTGGGGTGTGCGACGGGCCGCGACGTCGCGCTGCACGCCATGCCGCCGGTCACCGGCCTGGCCGCGTTCGGCGACGGCTGCGCCGTCGAGCCGGAGGCCGACCTGGCGGGCTGGTGGCTCGACGGCGACACCCTGCACATCGGTGCCGTGCGCGTCGGCGCGGGCGCCCGGGTGGGCCACCGCAGCATGCTGATGCCGGGCGCCGAGCTCGGTGACGGCGCCGAACTCGCCGCGGGCGGCTGCCTGGACGGCGCCGTTCCGCCCGGCCACCGCTACGCCGGCTCCCCCGCCCGCCCCGACGGCTTCGCGGAGGCGACCGCTCACCACGCGGGCGCCGGGCGCCCGGGAGCAGTGCCCGCGCCCCGCGGGGCCACCGCAGGGGTGGCCGGCGCAGGCGAGGGCACGACGACTGCACACGGGCAGGGCACCGTCGCCGGCACCGGCACGGTGTACGCACCGAGCGGTACCCGCCCCCTCGCGGCGGAGTGGTACCCCGCCGAGCCGCCGGCGGCGTACGCCGCGGCGCAGGCGCACGCGCGCGGCGCCGAGGCGCCGGTGGGGAGCGCAACGCAGGGCGACCGCCCGCAGGCACCCGCCACGCCGCCCCCCGGGCAGGACGCCGCTTGCGTCTCCCACCCGGCCGCGCGCCGGCGCGGCGCAACGGCCGCCGGCCCGGCCGGCAACGCGCCGCGGCCGCGGCGCTCGCGCCGGTGGGACGTGGCCTACGCGCTCGCCCTCGGCGGCGTGCCGCTGCTGCCGCTGCTCGCCTCGCTGCCGGCGCTGGTGGGCGCGTACTACCTCGTCAAGGGCTGCGCCACGCTGACCGAGGCCGCGCTGTGGCTGCTGGCCGCCGTGCCGCCGTTCACGTTCGTCACCACCGTCTGCTGGATCCTGCTGCTGGCCCTGGTGGTACGGGTGCTGGGCCGGGGCATCACCGCCGGCGACCACCCCGCCGACGGCGGGGTCGCCTGGCGGGTGTGGCTGGTGACGCGCCTGCTCGACGGCAGCCGTTCCGGTCTCTTCCCGCTGTACGCGTCCCTGGCCACGCCCGTGTGGCTGCGTCTGCTCGGGGCGCGGATCGGGCGGCGCGCGGAGATCTCCACCGTGCTGCCGCTGCCGTCGCTGCTGACCGTCGAGGACGGGGCGTTCCTCGCCGACGACACCCTCGTCGCGCCGTTCGAACTGCGGGGCGGCCGGATGCGGCTGGGCGCGGTGCGCATCGGCCGCCGGGCCTTCGTCGGCAACTCCGGCATCGTCGGTCCCGGCCGGGAGGTTCCCGACCACGCGCTGGTCGGTGTGCTCTCCGACGCCCCCGAGCGCAGTGAGCCGGGCAGCTCCTGGCTGGGCCGGCCCGCCATGCCGCTGCCGCGGGTGGCCGCGACGCCCGACGCGCAGCGCACCTTCGAGCCGCCCCGGCGGCTGGTCCTGGCGCGTGCCGCGGTCGAACTGTGCCGCGTGCTGCCGCTGATGTGCGGCCTGGCGCTCGCCGAGGCGGTGCTGGTGGCCGAGCAGGACGCCCTGGACGCCGGCGGCCTGCAACTGGCCGCGCTGGTGGCGGTGCCGCTGCTGCTGGCCGCGGGCGTGGCCGCCGCGCTGACGGCGACGGCCGCCAAGTGGCTGCTGGTGGGCCGGTTCAGGGCCGGGAAGCACCCGCTGTGGAGCTCGTTCGTCTGGCGCAACGAGCTGTACGACACGTTCGTGGAGTCCCTGGCGGTGCCGTGGCTCGCGGGGCCGTTCCTGGGCACGCCCGTTCTCAACTGGTGGCTGCGCACCCTGGGCGCGCGCATCGGCCGCGGGGTGTGGTGCGAGACGTACTGGCTGCCGGAGACGGACCTGGTGCACCTCGGCGACGGGGCCACCGTCAACCGCGGGTGCGTGCTGCAGACCCACCTCTTCCACGACCGGATCATGCAGCTGGACGGCGTGCACCTGGCCGAGGGCGCCTCCCTCGGGCCGCACGGCATCGTCCTGCCCGGCGCCACGGTCGGCGCGCACGTCTCCGTCGGCGCCTCCTCCCTGGTGATGCGCGGCGAGAGCGTGCCGGCCGGCACCCGGTGGGCGGGCAACCCCATCGCGGGAGCGGCGGCGTGAACTCTGCGGAGCGCCCCCGGTGCAGCCGCCGCGGCCTGCTGGCGGCCGCGGCGGCACTGCCGGTGAGTGCCGTAGCGGCGCTGTGCGCCGGTGACAGCCGGGGCACGCCGGACGGCGCACGCTACTTCCCGCGCCACGGTTCGTACGGGCACCGCACCCTCGCCTACGACCTGTCGCTCGCCTACGACCCGGGGCGGGCGTGGCTGGAGGGACGGGCCCGCATCCAAGCGGTCGCCCGCGAGCGCACCCGGCGCATCGAACTGGACCTGTCACGCCTGGCGGTGCACGGCGCGCGGCTGGACGGGCAGCCGGTGGCGGTCCGGCGCGAGGGCGGCAAGGTGGTGCTCACGGCGCCGCGCCCGCTGGCGCCGGGCCGGCAGCTGGAGGTCGAGGTGCGCTACGGCGGCCGGCCGGCGCCGCTGGCCAGCCCGTTCGGCTCCATCGGCTGGGACCGCACCGGCGACGAGCACGGGGGCACGCTCGTCGCCTCCCAGCCGCTGGGTGCACCCACCTGGTTCCCGTGCAACGACCGCCCGGACGACAAGGCCGCCTACACCGTCTCCGTGACCGTGCCCCGTGGCCACCACGCGCTGGCCAACGGCACGCTGCGCGAGTGCCGCGAGGACGGCGGTTCGGTGCGCTGGACGTACCACCACCCGGGCCCCATGTCGACGTACCTGGCCGCCGTCTACACCGGCCGGTTCACGCACGACACGCAGCAGCACGAGGTGGCGGGGACGCTGCGCAACGCCTATCCCCCGCACCTGGCGGAGCACGCCCGGCACGACCTGGCGCGCCAGCCGCGGATGCTGGAGCACTTCGCCCGCCTCTTCGGCCCGTACCCCTTCGAGTCGTACGGGGCCGTGGTGGTCGACGCCGAGCTGGGCGCCCCGGTGGAGAACCAGACGCTGTCCGTCTTCGGCCGCAACCACGTCGACGGGCGGCGGGGCTGGGAGACGCTCGTCGCGCACGAGATCGCCCACCAGTGGTTCGGCAACAGCGTGGGGCTGGCCGACTGGCGGCACATCTGGCTCAACGAGGGCTTCGCCACGTACGCCGAGTGGCTGTGGTCGGAGCACCTGGGCGAGGACGACGCGGACACGCTGGCGCGGCAGGCGTGGCAGGAGCTGGCCGGGCGCCGGCAGAACCTGCGCATCGCCGACCCGGGCAGCCGCCGCCTCTTCGACGACCGCGTGTACGTGCGCGGGGCGTGCGCCCTGCACGCACTGCGGCTGGAACTGGGCGACGAGGCCTTCTTCGCGGTGCTGCGCGGCTGGCACGCGGCCCACCGCGGCGGCAGCGCGGACACCGACGCGTTCCTGGCCCACGCCGGGCGCACCGCCGGCCGCGGCGTGGAGCCCATCCTGCTTCCCTGGTTGTACGACAAACGGCTCCCGGCGCTGCCGGACGCCGACGACGCCGGGGCCTGACCGGCGTTCGTAGGGTTCGTGTTCAGGGGTGTAAGGCCCGCGTTCAATGGAGCGTGGGCCTTACCGGCTCACCATTCGGTCTCCTTGCCCGCCGCACGGGCGCGGGCACGGGAGGCGGCGATCTCCGCCTCCGCGGCGTCGCGGCCGGCCCAGCAGGCGGTCTCACTGGCCTTGCCGGGTTCGAGCTCCTTGTACACCTCGAAGAAGTGCTGGATCTCCAGCCGGTCGAACTCCGGCAGGTGCCGCAGGTCGCGCACGTGCTCGTGGCGCGGGTCGGCCGCGGGCACGCACAAGACCTTGTCGTCCTCGCCCTGTTCGTCGCGCATCCGGAACATGCCGACGGCGCGGCAGCGGATGACGATGCCGGGGAAGGTGGGGTCGCCGGCCAGGACGAGCGCGTCCAGGGGCTCCCCGTCGGCGCCGAGGGTGCCGTCGATGTAGCCGTAGTCGGCCGGGTAGCGGGTCGAGGTGAACAGCATCCGGTCGAGCCGGATGCGTCCGGAGTCGTGATCCATCTCGTACTTGTTGCGGCTGCCTTGCGGGATTTCCACGACGACGTCGAAGTCCACGGGCTCCTCCGGGGGTTCGGCCGGAGGACCATGGTGACGCGCGGTGCGTGCCGGGCGCCACGGTGCGTACGGGCCCGCGGCTCAGAGCCCGGGGCGCCCGGGGCGGGTGGAGACCAGGAGGCGCTCGTGGCGCCGTGCGCCCGGCACCGCGGGCGCGGGCGGTGGGGCCGCCGCGGGCACGGGCCCGGGCTGCGGAGCCCGGCGGTCGGCGTCGTGCAGCGTCAGCAGGACCACGCCCGCCGCGGCGGCGGCGCCGGCCAGCGCGGCGAGGACGGCGCCGGGCACCCCCAGGCGGAACTCCTCGCCGCAGGCGGCGAGTCCGACGACCGCGGCGACCACGGGGTTGACGACGGTCACGGTGGCCAGCGGGGCGGCCAGCCCGGCGCCCCGGTACGAGGCCTGGGACAGCAGCATGCCGGTGCAGGCCAGCAGCGCGGTGACGGCCAGGCCCGGGGCGAGGACGGCCGGGTCCGCACCGCGGGCGGCGAAGTCCTCGGCGACGGCCTTGGTGAAGACCGAGGCCATGCCGAACGCGGCGCCCGCCGCGCCGGCCAGCGCGACGGCGCGCACCACCGGCCGGCGGACCCAGCGCCCGGCGAGGGCGAGGACGGCCGTGGCCGCCAGGGCCGCGCCGGCGAGCACGGGCCGCTGGGCGGCCGGCAGGGAGTCGGTGTGCGGCGGGCCGGTCAGGCTCAGCAGGCCCGCGAGCCCGGCCGTGGCCAGCAGGGCGCCGCGCCAGCCGGCGGCGCCGACGGGGCGGTGCACCAGCAGGGCGGCCATGGGCAGCGCGAAGACGATCGTCAGCGCGCCCAGCGGCTGCACCAGGCTCAGCGGCCCGCAGGCGAGCGCGACGACGTGCAGGGCGGCGCCCAGGCCGGTGAGGGCGGCCGCGCCCCACCACCCCGCCCGGCGCAGCGCCGCCCAGGTCCCGCCGGAGGGCGCGCGGGCGGCCACGCGCTCCTGGAGGATGGCCGCCCCGGCGTAGCAGACGGCGGAGACCAGGCTGAGCAGCACGGCGACCAGGAGGGCGCTCACGACCGCCCTCCGCGGCCGGTCGCGGCCGCGCGGTCCGTCCCGCCGGCGTCGTCCTCGCGGCCCGCCCGCCGGGGGCGGACCGTCTCCTGGTGTTCCATGCGTTCCACCTTGCCTTCATCGGCCGCTTTCGTCGTCGTACTTGAGTACGGGCTTTTCGGTACTCCCATCGGAGTACGGGCGGAGTGCGCGAGGGATCACCGGGTGCCGTGTGACGGCGGTGCGGCTCCGCGGACGACGGCGGCGCACGGTCCGTGGGCCGCCCGCACATACCGGGGCCTTATTTTCTGCGTACTTCGTCTAGACATTCGTCGACGCGCCCGGAAAAACCCCGGTCTGATGGCGTGCGACCTGAAATACCATTGCTGCGAGCCCGCTGTTGTGAAATCTCTATGAGGGCTCAAACGGGGGAACGGTAACATTCACGGGGGGACCGCAATGCCCGGCGACGTCTCGATGCACGCTGCCCACCCATTCGAAAAATTCGAACACCAGGGCCGTCGCGTCACCGTCATAGGGGCCGGTATATCCGGCCTCGTCACTGCCTACGAGCTCGAACGACTCGGCTACACCGTCGAGGTCCTGGAGTGCGGCGCACGTATCGGCGGCCGCATCCGCACTCACCGGTTCGGTCCCGGCCCGGACACACCGTCCGTCGAACTGGGCGCCATGCGCATTCCCGCCCACCACCACCGCACACTGGAATACGTCCAGCGGATGCAGCTGGGCGGCGAACTGCGCGCGTTCAGCACTCTGATGTCGGAGGAGAACGCCTATCTCCGCACTCCCGGCGGTTTCCTGCGCATCCGCAACGCCTCCGCGCCACTGCTGGAGAACTTCCGCCGGGAACTCGCCCGGCACTGCCCGGGAAGCAATTCCGAACCCCTTTTCGGCGAACGACGGTACGACGATTCCGTGCTCGTCGTCGGGGCCTGGCTCACGGCCATCGTGGATGCGACCGCGCCCCCGGACCTGCGCACCGACCTGCGCGAGGACCTGCGCCGGCAGCTGCTGGACCTGCTGGCCGGCGTGGACCTCGCCCGGTACCTGCGCGGCCCGGCCGGCGAACGCGTCGACCTGCAGGGGCTCTTCGCCGCCCACCCGGGCCTGCGCGCCGGCTGCAGCCTGCGGCTGAACAGCTTCCTCGACGACATCCTCGCCGAGACCGCCCCCGGCCTGCTGCGGCTGCGCGGCGGCATGGACCGGCTGCCGGCCCGGCTCGCCCGGCAGCTGCGCGGCCCGGTCCTGCGCGAGCACCGGGTCACCGGCCTGGAGGTGCACGAGGACCACGTGGCCGTCCGCGTCCGGGCGGCCGGCCGCACCGGCGTCCGGCGCTCCGACTTCGCCGTGTGCACCGTGCCCTTCCCCGTCCTGCGCCGCATGCGGCTGCGCGGCCTGGACGCGGACAAACTGGCCGTCCTGCGCGAGGTGCAGTACTGCCCGGCCACCAAGGTGGCCTTCCTGTGCCGCACGCCCTTCTGGCGGGAGTCCGGCATCCAGGGCGGGGCCTCCTTCGCGGGCGGCCGCATCCGCCAGACCTACTACCCGCCCGTCGAGGGCATGCCCGGCCGCGGCGCGGCCCTGCTGGCCAGCTACACGATCGGCGAGGAGGCCCGGCGCCTGGGCCGGATGCCGGCGCGCCGGCGCCACCGGCTGGTGCTCGACGAGCTCGGCGCCATGCACCCGGAGCTGACCTCCCCCGGCATGGTGCTGGACGCCGTCAGCATGGCCTGGGGCAGCGACCGCGGCAGCGTGGGCTGCACCACGCGCTGGGGCAGGAACGCCGCCGAGAGCGAGAGCGAACGCCTGCGCGCCGCACGGCCGGTGGGCCGGCTGTTCTTCGCGGGCGAGCACTGCTCGACGGCACCCGCCTGGATCGAGGGCGGGATCGAGTCGGCGCTGCGGGCCGTCGAGGAGCTCGTCCGCTTCGAGCCCGTCCGCCGCCGCCCGGCCGTGCCCGCCCCCGGCCGGCCCCGACCCGCGGGAGCGCTGTGATGAGCGTCTTCGACCTGCCCCGGCTGCACTTCGCCGGCACCGCCACCGCCAAGCTGCCCACCGGTCCGCGCTGCGGACTGTTCGACCTGGCCTCCGGCCGGGCGCTGACCGACGAGGGCCCCTTCCCGGCGGAGCGGCCCGCCCGCGAGTACCACGCCTACCTGCAGCAGCGCGGCCCGCGTTTCGACAGCGCGGGCCGGCTGCGCCCCGACGGGGAGTTCAGCGCCGCCAAGGGCTGGAACTTCGACGGCAACGGGCACTTCCTGATGGACGCCCGCGTCGTCGCGGCCGAGGGCCCGCACGCCGGGCCCGGCGACCCCCCGGACACCACCGACCCGGTCGTCGGCCGCTGCGTCGACGTCTGGGGCCACTACAACCCCTACCTGCACACCACCGTCAACCGCGCCCGCGTCTTCGACCTCGATCCCGCCTCGCACTGGACGACGGCCCTCATGGTCGGCCGGTTCGGCTTCGGCCGCCTGGGCCGCTCGCACGACGAGGGGTACATGCTCTCCGGGCCCGTCGAGGGCCACCAGCCGCCGCGCTGGGTCGGCTTCCGCCGCATCCTCGACGTCGGCGAGCACGCCCTGGCCCGTCAGCTGCGCTACAGCGCGGTGCACCAGTTCGTGGTCGCCTGCGAGAGCGCCGCGGACGGCAGCGGCTGGCTGCCGGCCGCGGACCTCTCCCCCACCGTGCGCGCGCTGCGGGAAGCGGTGCACGGCGGCGCCGACGGCCTGGTGGTGCAGTTCGCCCTGGACGCCATGGCCTCGCCGCCCGCTCCCGACACCCCCTGCGTCTTCCGCGTGCGCGGCACGATCGCCCCCTGGTACGCCGGTGAGCTGCGCAGCTACCCCGCCGGCCGGCTGCTGGCGCCGGCCGGCGGGGGGCACGGCGCGCTGCACCACATGACCGTGCAGCTGGCCGCCGACCGCGCCGTGCTCAACATGGTCACCGCCGTGCCGCACACCTCCCGCGCCCCGCAGCCCGGCCCCGGCCCTCTGCACCGGCTCGGGCCCCCGCTCGACGCGGGCGACCTGGAGCTGCGCACCGCCCGCTCCGGCCGGCTCGTCGCCCGCCTGCCGGCCGGCTCGTACGGCGGGGAGGCGACGTCCGGCATCGTCACCGTGCCGGCCTCGGCCTGCCCGGAGGCGGACGACGAGCCGCTGCTCCTGCTCGGCTGCCCGCCCGGCTGCGAGCAGCGGGTGCTGCTGGCCGAGCGGGAGGTGAACGTCCAGAGCGACGAGGCGGTGGTGGTCCTCCACCACCGCGACGCGGCGCGCGAGCAGGACCACGCCGTGGAGGTGCCGGTGCGCGCGTTCGTGCGCGGCCGCCCGGCCGGTGCCACGGACGTGCACGTGCGGCAGTACTACAACCCGCGGGCACTGCCGGCCGATCGCCTTGCGGGGGCCCCGCGGGCGCGGTGCGACGACGCTGTCCTGCTGGGGGTGGGCACGGGCAAGGACGCCTACGCGCCCGCGTGCACGCTGCGCACGGACGAGGCCGGGTACGGGCTGCTCGTCCTGCGCGGCGAGCGGGCGGGCGCCTGCCGCGTGCTGCTGGGCACCGCTCCCGGCGACGGCCCGCCCGTCGATGCGGAGGCACCCGGCTCGGCCTGGGCGGCGTACGACGACGAGGACGCGCTCGGGTACTGGGCGGGTGCCGGCTGGCTGGCCGTGCGCGTCCTGCCCGACGACTGGTACCTGGACGACGTGCCGCGCGAGCAGGTCGACTTCGAGCTGCTGCACCGGGAGGTGTTCGCGCCCTACGAGCAGCTGTCGACGTTCATGCGCTCGGAGGTCTTCAGCCTCGCCGACCGCTGCAAGGTGGAGACGTACGCCGAGCTGGCCTGGCAGATGTGCGATCCGCGCAACAAGCCCCGCACGTACTACATGCCGCCCACGCGCGACCTGTCCGACCCCAAGGCCCGGCTGCTGCTGGCCTACCTGCGCAACCTGCAGACCCGCCAGCGCCCGCCCCTGACCGTCCCGGCCGTGGCGGGCACCAAACCGGCGATCAGCACCCGCGGGGAGCTGTGCCGGACGCTGCGGCAGGCCGCCACCTTGGAACTCGCCGTCACCCTCCAGTACTTGTACGCCGCTTTCTCCGTGCCCACCCACGGGGCGGGCCTGGAGTACGTACGCCGAGGTGAGTGGACGCCACGGCAGCTGGAGCTCGCCTGCGGACAGGGAGGAGCGCATCTGGACGACGGGATGCGGGGCACGCTGCTGGAGGTGGCCCGCGAGGAGATGATCCACTTCTTGCTGGTCACCAACATCCTGGCGGCCACAGGGGAGCCCTTCCACGTCCCGCTGGTCGACTTCGGCACGCTGAACGACGAACTGCCGGTACCGCTGGACTTCGCGCTGGAAGGGCTCGGTGCCGCCAGTGTGCAGCGCTACATCGCCATCGAGCAGCCCGCCGCTCTGGTGCCCGAGGTGCGGCAGGCACAGGGCTCCCGGCCGGCCCCGCCGCCGATCGGCTTCACCTGGAGCTCCATCAGCGAGCTGTACGCGGGCATCAGGGAGGGCCTGCAGCGCGTCCCGGACCTGTTCCTGGTGGACAAGGGCCGCGGCGGCGGCGAACACCACCTGTTCCTGCGCGAGTCGGTCAACAGCGTCCACCCGGACTACCAGCTGGAGGTCGACGACCTGGCCAGCGCCCTGTTCGCGGTCGACCTGATCACCGAGCAGGGCGAGGGCGGCGTCCTGGGGACCACCGCCGACTCGGACACCTCGCACTTCCGCAGCTTCCTGCGGATGGGCGAGGCGCTCACCGCCGAGCGCGTCCCCGGCCCGCACGGCCACCTGCTGCCCTGGAGCCCCGCCTATCCGGTGCTGCGCAACCCCACCCTCGGCCCCGGCGGCGGCGCCAAGGAGGCGATCACCGCACCCCAGGCGCGGGCGGTGGCCCGGCTGTTCAACCGCTCGTACCACCTGATGCTGCTCTTGATGGTGCAGCACTTCGGTCAGAGCCCGGACGGCAGCCTGCGCCGCTCGAAGCTGATGAACGCCTCCATCGACGTGATGACCGGCATGATGCGGCCGCTCGCCGAACTGCTGGTCACCCTGGAGTCCGGGCGCCGCGGCCGCACCGCCGGCCCCACCTTCGAGCTGGACGCGGCGCCCGCCCCCGTGCCCCGCCCCGACGTCGCCCGCCGCGCGCTCGCCCTGCGCTTCGGGCACCTCGCCGCGGCGGCCCGCGCCTGCGAGCCGGTACCGCGGCAGGTCGCCGACATGGCTGCCTTCTACGCCGACTTCTTCGGGGGGAACGGACCGTGAGCGCCGACGGCGGGCTGCCCGCCTTCCGCACGCAGGACGTGGACCTGCGCGACCCGTACGCCCGCTACCGCCCCTACCGGGAGCAGGATCCGGTGCACCGGGCCGGGGACACCTGGTACCTCTTCCGCCACGACGACGTGGCGCGGGTGCTCACCAGCCGCTCCTACGGGCGCGGCGCGCTGCCGGCCCGGCTGCCGGCGCAGTACGCGCACCTGCGGCGCGTGGTCGGCAACTGGATGGTCTTCATGGACCCGCCGCAGCACACACGGGTGCGCGCGCTGGTGGCCAGGAGCTTCACCCCGCGCATCGTCGAGTCCCTGCGCCCCCGGATCCGCCGGCTCGCCGCCGACCTCGCCGCCGAGCTGTCCCGGCAGATCGCCGCGGACGGACAGGCCGACCTGGTGGAGACCTTCGCCGCTCCCCTGCCCATCCTCGTCATCAGCGAGCTCCTCGGCGTCCGGCCGCAGGACCGCCCCTGGTTCCGGGCGCAGGCGGTGGACCTGCAGCAGGCCACCAGCTCCCGGGTGGCCCGCCGGGCGGACGGGTACGCGGTGGCGGACGCGGCCGCGCGCGAGCTCGCGGCCTACTTCCGCGCCGAACTCGCCGGGCGCCGCGCCGGGGCCCGCCCCCACGCGGACGACCTCATCGCCGCGATGCTGCGCTCGGAGGAACACCTGCCGCTGGGCGACGACGCCCTGGTGGGCACCTGCATCCACCTGCTGACCGCAGGTCACGAGACCACCACCAACCTGCTGGCCAAGGGGCTGACGGCCCTGCTCGCCCACCCCGGCCAGCTCGCCGCGCTGCGGGCGGACCCGCGGCTGCTGCCGCAGGCCGTGGAGGAGCTGGTGCGCTACGACTCGCCCGTGCAGATCGTCAACCGGTGGGCGGTGGCGGACGACGAGATCGGCGGGCGGCGGATCGGTGAAGGCGAGAAGGTGGCCCTGGTCGTCGGTTCGGCCAACCGGGACGCCGCCCGCTTCGCCGATCCCGACCGGCTCGACATCCACCGCGACGCACGCCGGCACTGCGGTTTCGGCATGGGCCTGCACTACTGCGTGGGCGCGCCCCTGGCCCGGGCCGAGGCGGAGATCGGCCTGGAAGAGCTGCTGCGGACCGGCCCCGGCCTCACCGTCGCCCCCGGCCCCGAGGCCGTGGTCTACGCCCACGACCTCGTCTTCCACGGCCCGGAGCGGCTCCTGGTGCGCCGGGCCTGAAGCCCTACTGCCCGGCACCGGCCTTCGGCACGAACCACCGCTGCAGGTAGGCCTCCAGGGCCGCCCGGTCGGCGGCCGCGGCCCGCAGCCCGATGTGCCCGTCGGGCCGCACCAGCAGCATCGTGCCGGGCGCGAGCACGCTGCCGTGACCGCGGCCGGCCCGGATCGCGGTCACGTCCACCGGCAGCGCGTACCGGCCGGCCGAGCGGCGCAGCGCCGCGGCGTCGGCCGTGCCCTCGGCGGCACCGTCGACCAGCAGCGTCCACCGGTCGTACGAGAGCATGTCGTGCAACCGGCGCTGCCGGCCGCCGGCGCTGACCGGTACGTCCGGCACGCGGTCGCCGGCGCGCAGCCCGCGGCGTCCGGCGTACCCGGCGGCGTCCGTGGACAGCGCGCTGCGGCGGTGGGTGCGGGGCAGCTCGCTGAGCAGGGCCTGACCGCGCCGGTTGAAGCCCTCGCTGGCCAGCAGGGCGGGCCCGAGCAGCCGCATGCCGGCCAGGGTGAGGCGGGAGGGCGGCAGCTCCAGCAGGTTCCGCCGCATCTGGCGCATCACATCGCGGGCGATGGCGCGCTGTTCGGCGGAGTAGGTGTCCAGCAGGGCGTCGAGGGCCCAGCCGTGGTGCACGGCGGCCAGCTTCCACACCAGGTTGTGCGCGCCCCGGAGCCCGGTGTTGAGCCCGCGCCCGCCCACCGGGGCCCACAGGTGTGCGCTGTCCCCCACGAGCAGGGCCGGCCCCTGCCGCAGCGAGGTGGCGAGACGGTCGTGGAACCGCGCCCGGTTGAACCACGGCGGCACCGTGGGCACCAGGCGCAGGTCCGGATCGTGCGTGGCCCGGGCGATCAGCGCGCGCATCTCCTCCAGCCCGGGCGGGCCCTCCTGCTGCGGCTCGGGGTCGTCGCGGAAGCAGAAGAAGCGGTACCCGCCGCCCGGCCGCGGCGAGGCGATCAGACAGGTGCGGTGCTCCAGGAAGAAATAGGTGGTGTCCGGCGCGCAGACGTACTTCCACTCCGCCTTCGCATTGATCTGCACGGCCTGCAGGTCGGTGCGCCGCTCCCCCTCGAAGCCGATGCCCAGCGTCTTGCGGACCAGACTGTGCGCCCCCTCGCAGCCGATCACCCAGCGGCAGGCGATCGTCTCCTTCTGCCCACCGGGCCCGCGCACGTCCACCTCGGCCCCCTCGCCGCGCACCCGCACGCCCAGCGCCTCGGTCGACCACCGCACCCCGGTGCCCAGCTCCGCCAGCCGCTCGGCGAGCAGCGACTCCATGGCGATCTGCTCGATGCTCAGCGGCTGCGGGAAGGCCGTCCCGGCCGCCGTCGTCGGATGCCGCCCCACGCAGCGCCCGCGCACGTACATCTCGGCCTGCCGCAACTGCAGCCCCCGGTCCAGGAACCGCTCGGCACACCCGAAGTCGCGCAGCACCTCCAGCGCCCGCTGCCACACCACACTGGCCCGCACCTCCCGCTTGGTGCCGGGCTCCTTCTCGACGACCACCACCCCGAGCCCGTACTGCCGCAACCCCACGGCGACCGCCAGCCCGGCCGGCCCGGCCCCGATCACCACGACATCCCTGCAGAAGTCGCCCATAGGCCGCTCTCCCCCTCTGTCAGCCCTTATCGTCCGGGATGGGAGGGCGAGGGATCAATGGGGCGCATTCGGAGGGCCTTGCGCCGGGGAGCAGACTGGGCAACCGGACACCACAGAAGGACCCCAGCGTTGCTGGGGTCCTTCTGTGGTGTCCGAGGGGGGACTTGAACTCTCCTCTCGGGCACCAGCCCGTCAGGTATCTGACCTGCGGAAACGCCAGTTTGATGGGGCCTAGCTGCCCCTCAAGAGTACATGCCCGTTCCTGGAGGTTTCCGGGCGTTCCCGGGTGCTACTGGTCACGCACTGGTCATGTGGCGAGAGTCCGTCGTCCTCTCTGAGGAGGAGTTCAGGCCGCTGTATGGGCTAGCCGGCCCAGCCGGTGCCTAACCACATGCCGACGGCTGACAAGGTAGCGACATGCGGTCCTTCCGGAAGGTAGTCAGCAAGGTCGGCAACGGGAGGAAGGGAGCCCCGGCGAACGGCCCTGGCTTCTTGGAGATTAGCCATAGGCCGTTTCTGTGGACCATGCTGGTGTGCCTCCTCGCGGGAGTCGCCGGGCATGCGTTCCTGCTGGCCAGCCCTGACAGCGGGGGCCTAGGCAAGCCCGTGATCGGCATCACACTTGTCGTCGTCGCGTTCACGGCCTTCGGGGGCTGCTACGTGGCTTCACAGCGTGCCCGCGTGGCCATCGCCGCTAGTTTCCTACTGACGTTTTTGCTGTCGCTCAGCTACGCGGTGACAGTGGTCGGGTTCGGCCAGAGCATCAGCGGCGATGCGAAGGACATCTTCAGCGACTTTCGATCAGCAGTGACGCTGATCATCGGGTTCTACTTCGGAAGCGAAGCTCTCGTAGGCGCCGGAAGAGCCATCGGCGTAGGTCTCACAGACGGGAGTCGCGCGCAAGACGTCTGGAGGTCCGACCGTGACCTAGTCGTGTCGCCGACGGCTGAGCCACCCCCGTCGGCAGAGGAACCACCAGGCACCTAGTGCCAGCCAGCCTTACCTTGGAAACGTGGACTTCAACATCACCAGTGAGGAGCAGAACCTTCTCTTCGTGATCGTCGACCACCTGGACGCCGGCAATGCACCAGGGATCGGTGAGCTGTCCACCGACATGGGGCACGACGCCTACTCCGCTGCTCAGTCGCTACGGAAGAAGGGATGGGTCGCGATACGCAACGTCGACGGCCGAGACACCATCGTGGCACTGGCGACGCCAGCGCCACCGCGCCGGTCGGCGCCATCGCCGCACGGCCGAGGGCGTCGGCGCCCACGCGGACATGGCTGCGGTCGAAGCGGTGCGGCCGCCGGTGATGCTGTGCGGTGAGATACCCGGCTACTCCTGGGACGACGCGCGGGACGCGGTGCGCAACGCCGGATACCGGGTGGCCGGGCGAGCCGACGAGACCACCGTCCTGATCATCTGCGGATAGAACGCGGAGAAAAACACCACCAAGCTTCACGACGCCCGCGAACGCGGGATCCCCTGCATGGACGCCACCCAGCCCGCCCGGCTCAAGGACGCCGTACTCTCCGGCGAGTTCACCGGTGGTGACCCGCTGCCGCAGCCGGTAAGGGTCGCGGGCTCCGGCATGAGCGACGAGGAACGCAACCAGGCGATCCGGAAATGGGCGAAGGCGCAGGGCTACCGAGTCGCGGCCCGGGGCCGCCTCTCCGCCGGGATCAAAGAGGCCTACGGTCGCGCCCACGAGAACGAGCCAGAACTTCACTCGCTAGCGGCCTGACGGCGGGGGGGGACGGGCGCGAGGCAAGCGCGCCCGTCCCGGCCCCAACCCTACCCAGGCATTTGAGAGATTGAGAAAAGCAATGCGCATCACCCAGAACACGGACCGGATGTTTTACGGCCCCATCGGGGCGGCCGTGGCACGCATCGCCCCGTTCGCGGAAACCGATCCCCTCGGAATCTACGTCGCTGCCCTGACCCTGTGGTCGGCCGCAATCAGCGGTTCGGTCCGTGTGGCCTCCCGGGGCAGCACCCGCCCCGTGCTCGTCTGGTCAGCCCTCGTGGCGCGGTCAGGCCGAGGGAAAGGCGAAGCCCTCCGGGGCGCTCAGCACGCCGTATACGAGGCCCTGGCCCGCTTCCTGCACACCCACACTCCGGAATCACCTCCGGGGCAAGCCTGGTCAACCACCTGTGGGAGCAGCAGGAAGCCACCGCCGAGACCGAACAGGGCCGCGACGTACGCGCGCTGGTCCTGGAAGAGGAATGGTCGGAGATGCTTAAGCGCACCAAGCGTGACGATTCTTTCACCACCAAGCTGCGGACCGCGTGGGACGGGGCAACACTGCGGAACACCACCAAGGAAGGACCGCAGGAAGTCAAGGCACCAGCCATGGTGCTGCACGCCCACATCACTCCCTCCGACTGGGCAACGTACGTGGCACAGTCGGACGCGGCAGGCGGCTCCTACAACCGCATCCTGCCCTTCCTCCTCGCCTCCGTACCGATGCTGGACGAGGAGGTCGAGTTCCCGGCCGTGGACGGCGAAGCACTGGCCGAGGGCTACAAGTGGGCCACTGCAAAGCCCCGCGTGATCACCATCCTTCCGGAGGCCAAGCCGATGTGGCGGCTCATCCGCCGCTACGCCCGGATCCTGAGCGAAACGCTTGCCGAGGATCAGGCCGTCTTCATTGAGCGCACTGCGGAGCAAACCCTGCGCGTCGCGGCCTGCCTTGCCGCCTCCGAGTGCTCCGAACTCATCACCGCCGGACGGCTGGAGGCCGCGTTCACCCTGGTGCGTCGCTCTGTCCAGGATGCCGTACAGATCGTGGCGCGGGCCGCGAAGCAGAAGGCGAAGAAGCAGCCGCTCAGCCGCGCCGACAAGGTCCGCGCCCGGGTCCTGATACACGGTGGCCGGTCCACCTCCACTCAGGTGCTGCCGTTCGTCGGAGCATCCGCAGCAGAGGTCAAGGCACTGCCCGGCATCGTCGTCGAATCCGAGACGGGCACGGGAGGCCGACCGGCCGTAGTCTTCTCCCTCGCTGACACCGCCGACGACCGCGCACCGGCCGCCAAGCCGGAGCCGGACATGGGACCGGAACCGGTGACGGTCCCCAAGCCCCGGAAGTCCACGCCTCCGGCACGTTTCCGCTCCGCCCCGGCCCCCGAGAAAATCCCGGCACCGGTCCAGCCGGCGAGGCCCCAGCCCACCCGGGCGGAAAATCCTTTCCTGGCCGTGCTGTAAGAACGTCGGAAACCGAAGAAAAGCCCCGCTCATCCTATTTGGACAGGCGGGGCTTTTCGCTTTGGGGAGGGATTTTAGATTTGCCGAGCTTTGTTAGTCTGGCAGATCAAATCCAGTAAATGTAGTCATTGTGCGTGTTGCAGTCGCCGGTCATTACGAATCCTGGATTAGGCGCACTTTGCAGGCACATTCCCGTGGCCATGTTCGTAAGTGTCCAGCCGAGGCCAGGCATTTTGACCTGGAACCACATTTGATTCTTGTTTCCTGACTCGCAGGGCCCAACGTAAACGCTGCCCCTCTTGTTGCTGTCAAGGCACCGTGCCCCGGACCCGGCGGAGTTCCTCTCCTGGTAGACGTTGCTGCCGACCTTGTAGTCGTACCATGATTGGCTGCCGCAATTCACCATAGCGGCATAGTAGGTTTGCTGGTTATATCCCAGACATTTACCTGTCTGGGTGTTCGTCCAGGTCACCCAACTATTAGCCGAGGCGGCGGTTGCGGTGGCGAGGCATATCGTTGCTGCGGCAGAGGCTCCGACGATACCCCGCAGCAGGTTCTTTCTTTTCACGAACTCTCACATACCTTTCGGGAGGCGCGAAAGAGGTTTGTTCGTACAGTTGTCGCATCACATCATTGGGTTTAGTGATGCGTCAACGTTGCCGCGGTTGCCTCTTTTTAGGGCAGAAGGGAAACCGAGCCTGAGCTGCGGTTATGCCTGCTGCCGTAGGGCCTCCGCAGTCTTGGAGTTCTCCACCCGCTGAGTCACCTCACCCGCGCCCAGAAGCGCAGCCGCTAGGGCCAAGATGGCCTCGTGGGGGACGGTGACGTACTGCGCAAGCAGGGCGACGGCTGCCGCGGCGACGCTGTAGACCCGGGCTGGGTGCTCACGCAGCATTTCCCAGAGGGGGTAGGCCGCGGCCGGCCCCCGGTGCCGACCGCGTTTCGCTGTTGACGTCATTACGCCGCCCACCCGAAGTCACGCTTCAGACGGGCCAGCTGGAGCTTGCCCGGGATACCGTTTGCGTCCGAGCCGCGGTCGCCAATCATGATCTGGTACTTCCGCATGGACTCGGTGTCCGCAGAGGTCCACTCCGGGCCGGGGCCTTCCTTGTATGCGGAGCAGCCTGCGGCGACGAGCATTCGGCCGAGGCGGGTGATGTGGTCGCCACGGGCGCCAGGCCCGTATGCGAGACCGTCAATTAGCACCTGGCGGTTGGAGCCGGTCGGAGTGCTCGGGCTGGAGGCATCGGCCGGCAGGTCGTCCTCCGATGCCTCGTGGCCGAAGTAGACGACGCCGTAACGCCCCTTCCAATCCGGATCGGCAACGACGATGCCCTCGGGGTAAGCCGGGTACCCGTATCCGTATCCGTAGATGTAACTCGACTTACGGGCACGGGCCTTGCGGTAAACGCCATTACCCTCGGGCGAGCCGGAATCGTTCGTGTTGCCCTCAACCGTGTAAATTGTGTCGTCCGTGCAGGAGGTGACGATGCCGACATGGGTGCCGCCACCGGATCCGAAGTACACAACGGCGCCGACACCCGGGTACTCCGAGAATCGGCCCTGGTCCTCGAACCAGGAAACGCCCTCGTAGCAAGAAGCGGTGAGCGGCGCGAGGTCACTCGCTCCGGCCTCCTGGAAGACCCAGGAGACAAACGTCGAGCACCACGGCTGTTCGTCGGACCAGGCGAGTCCGGGAACCTCACCGCTGAGAATCCCTCCTGATAGCCCACCTCGCCGCGGGCAGTGTCGAGCACCTTCTGCGCAACGGGCATAGTAACTCCTGTAAGTGGGAATAAAACGCCCGCCGAGGCGGATCAAGGAATGGATTAGTCAACTAGAGTTGTGTGATCACCGAGGTAGGTAAGCGGCATGGAGTAACCCAAGTGGCTGCCTTCTTGGAAGCACTCTAGGGTCGAGACATAGGACTTCCCGAGGAGTCGGAGATGGTAGACCCGGACTGGTAGCAGGTCCCGCTGCCAAGTTTGCCCCCTGCCCCTGAGCCTCCAGCTGGTCATATGCCGACCACGTGGAGCCGCACAGCCCCGGATGGAGAAGAGCTTATTGACCTAGCCTACGAGGCGGCTAAAGCCAAGCTGGAAAGCCAGACGAGCGCGTTTGAAAGTCTGAGAACACGCGCGTCTGGCGTGATTGCTGTTGCCGCGCTTGTGACTTCCTTTTCCGCAGGACTGGGATCATTGGTAAATCTACTGCGCAAGGAAGAGTTCTTCCTGCATGGGCCCCATGGGCTCTAGTGGGGATCCTCTTGAGTATTGGGCTTTGCGCCTTTGTCATCCTGCTCCCAAAGAAAGATTGGCTGCATGGGCCGTCAGCTCGGGTAATTATGGACAAGTGGCAGGGCGGTGCGCACGCAATGGATGTTAAGGTGGATGTGATCGGCGCAATGGTGGATGCTCAACGCCGGAATAGTAGAGCGCTGGGTAGACGGTCCCGGGTTTACCGGGTTGCTGTCCTGCTGCTATTGGTCCAGATCCTGACCCTTGTCGCAGCTGTTGCCGAGTCCTCGGCCGCCTAGGTCCCCTTGTCTAGACGATGGAGACTGGTCGGATCCAGGGCAGTGAGGAGGGCGATGAGCCTCGCGTTCTCCTGCTCGATCCGCGTCAGGCGCTCCTTGATCTCAGCCAAGTCCTTTTGGAGACGGTCGGCTCTGGCCTTCTGTGCTTCCGCCTCGCTCCGCCACACTTCGGCGGTCGTCGTCTCCTTAGAAGCCCGGACAACAACAAAGCCACCGATAACGGTGGCCAGGATTCCAACGATGCCGAAGAGATCGAGTACCAGATTACTTATGGTCATGGGCTCCTATCTGTTCCGCGCGTCCACGAGGACGGCAGAGAACCGGTTCAGCTGGGCACTGCTGCGTGAGCCTGCGGAGACCTCCCATTCGCCTGTGGTCGGCACTGCGCCCACGCGAAGGGAAAGGCGACTGCCCTTCTCGACGTAGGCAAGTCCGCGCAGGGAACAGGTCACGTACGTGGTGGGCACGATCAGCGAGTTGTACGACCGCAGCAACTCCTCTCTCCGCGGTCGCTTTGGCTCATGGCGATCAGCCGTATCGCTGGGCGCTTGCTGGTGTCCGCCGGCGACAGGGCGGTGAAGTCGGCGCCGAGGAAGTAACTGCCGGTAACAGGCACGGTGTACGCCTCCCCACCGACGGGAGGACCAGGCGCCCACCCAGTCCGCGACGTCCCACTTGAGGGTCTTGAAGGTGCCGTTGTCAGGGACGCTGGTGACCGAGCTGACTCCCTGCACGGCAAGACGTACCGGATTCGCGAGCAGCTGCTGCACGTCCCGAACACGGGTGTTCATCGTCGCGGCATCGACCAGGTCGCGGGGATTCCAGGAAGGAAAGTCCACGCTCACCCCCTCATGCTCGAGGCGCCCGGTGCGAGCAGCACAGCGCCGAAGCAGTTCCAGCGCTCCTCGCGGATGTCGCTGCCGAAGCCCTGCCACGTCAGTCCCGTCCCGGTGCCCAGGACGTCGATGGAGAGGGTGTCGCCCTTGGCGAGAAAAACAAGATCGATGCCGCTGATGCCGGCCGGGTAGGTGGAGCGGGTGTTCTGCCGCTGGCGCAGGGAGAGCAGAGCGCCATTGCGGACGACGTTCACCTGATAGGAGCCGAAAGCGCCGGGCGGGCCGTCGCGCTGGAGGGCCAGGCAGACCGCCACGAGGTACACACCGGATGCGGGCGCGGTGAGGACCTTGCCATCCCGGCTGAGGGTCCATCCGCCGGACTCTTCGAAGCCTGCCGCGGACCAGCCGACGCGTACGGTCTGATTCGAGGCCGCGCTGAACGGCAGTGTCGCCCTCACGGTAAACCGCGGCGGGTTGTACAAGGCCTTGACCGGGTCGCTGATGCGCGCCTGCATGATGGCTGGGGTGACCGTTTCCCCATCGTGCCAGTCACCGGCTGGAGTAAAGGGGGTGGGTGCTGCGGAGAACGACAACGCCGGGGCGGCCATCCACGCTCCGAAAACGCCTTCCCACTCGCCGGCTGCACCGCGTACGTAGGGCTCGGTACGCCTGCCTCGAGGTAGACGGCCACCGCGATGCTGTCCTCGGCAGCCAAGTGGGTGATGGTGGCGGCCGAGACGATCTGGACGGCAGCGGACTGCTGGACGATCTCCCGCACTGTTGCCACGCTGACGGTGCCGCTCGAGGTGCGGCGGTACAGGTAGATGATCACGCCGTCCCCGGAGGACTGGGGGAGCCAGACTTCACGCTCACGCTGCCCGTCAGGACGTAGACCCCGGTGTCGGGGACGGTGAACCACCGGCGGTCGGCATCGGCAGTGAAGGTGTTGGTTTCGGCGGTGGCCCACTTGATGAAGGTGGAGGAGCCGCGGCTGATCGTTTGGCCGGCTGCCGCTCCGCGGCACGAGAGCCGGGGCTTGTCGGCCAGGTACTGCTGGGGATCGCGAATCTGGGCGTTGAGCTTGCGGGCGGTGACGACCTCGCGCTGGGCCCAGGGTTCGATGCGGGGTGCTGCCATATCACTCCAAGTAGGTCGTCGTGCCAAGTACAGAGGCGCGGTCGTCACCAAGAATCCAGGTCGGCCGGCCGTCGCTGCGGCCGGGGACCGTGATGACCGCGACTGCGGCGGTCTCGACGGTCGTATCCAGGCGTACCGCCCCAGGGAAGGCGCCTGCTCCGGGGGTGTCGGCGGTCAGAAGACTGATCTGCTGCGTTCCGAAGGCGCCCAGCCGCTGCGCCCGCGGGATCACCCCGTCGGGCCAGGCCGCACCGGTCAGCGCGTCGGAGACGGCCAGCACCGTGTACAGCGTCGTGTAATCCTGCGCCGCGCCCAGAGGGACAGCGTTCACCTGGTGGTACTCGGTGATGCCGACAACCGGCGTCAACGACGTGGTGGACGGGTCTCCGCCGCGGTAGACGAGGTTCATCACGGCGGTCGCGGAGCTCCCCGTGATGTCCCACACGGTCGACCGTCCGCGCGAGGGCTCCCACGGCCACACGGCGACGTGAAACGGATGCCGGATCGCAGGGTGTATACGGTGGGCACCACACCGGCCGGCGACAGCAGCCGCGGGTACCGGGCCTCGCCTCCCATGTGGGCGCAGATTGACACCAGGATGTCGTTGGTGCGCACGTCCGGCGGGATCGACAGCTCCGCCAAGTCGCCGCCGGTGATCGCTGAAATGCTCGTGGAGTGGGACGGGAACTCGCGCGGCGGCCGCGCCTCGCTGCGCCACTCGGCACCATCCCAGTACAGGGGCGGCACCGGGCGCCACGAGGTTCCGTCGAAGGCTTGGGGGGTCCGGTCAAGCCAGGTCTTGCCGTCGAAGATGAGCAGCTGATTAGCCATATTTTTCACCCACACGTCCCCCGCGCGCGGGGCAGCCGGCGGCAGGGGTCCAGCGAAGAGCCGGGCTGTGCCGACATTCGCCGCGGTGATGGTGCCGCTGCTGATGAACTGAGCCGTCGCCCTTGACCTGGAAGACCGCACCGTCGCCGGCGGGGCTGGCAGGTCCGGAGCTGACGTTGATCACGGTCTGCGTCCCGAATCCGGGTGCGCCGATACACAGTGGCGGCGTCTTGCCGGCAACGTCGAGGTAGAGGGCACCGGAGTTCCGCAGGCGGGTGCGTTCGGATCCGTCAGCGCCCCGGAGCCGGAGCATGTTGCCCGTGGGGTCGTCCGGTACGACGGCGGAGAGCCAGCTGTCCCCGGCCGGGCTTTGCACCTCGCCGCCTCGAGCGGGCAGGTAGGCGGCTAGGCGTTCGTCGGTGTACGCACGGGACTGGTGGGGATCCGCGGCGGTGACGTGCTTGCGCAGGCGGTCCCCCACGGTCACGGAGACCAGGGCCACCCTGCCCACCCCGAAATCGACCCATAGGCGCTCGCTGTCGTCGGGCGGGCCGTAGAAGGGCGGGATGAAGCCGCGGACGTCGGCTGAATGATCGGTGCGCCGTCTGCATCGGTGAGGTCGGTGATCTGCCGTGCGCCGTAGGAAGGGCCGTCCCAGACGGTGCCGACCGCGCCCGGCACGCGCCGGCCGTCGATGTCTTCTGCAACGTCGGAGGTGGTGCCGCCGAAAAGGTTTCGCGTCAAACTGGTCCCCCTTACTCGCTGAAGACGTTGGTCTCGTAGGTGCCGGAGAAGAAGATCGTGGTGCGCCCGGGGAACGTGCGGAGCACGTCCATGCCTTCGGAAACCGTCTGGTTGTTGTGGTAGTAGATGCTGGCGTGTGTAGAACCGCTGCCCGGCCAACACATGGCCTGAAGCTGCACGAGGTTTGCCATGGCGCCCCGGTACTCCATGGCAGGCGACGATGGCCCGGGTGACGCGTGGGGCCGTCAGCGTCCAGGTGTACTCGCGCAGGTTTCCCAGCTCGGGGGCGAAGCGCACGGTCTTGCTCCTGTCCCTCGGTGTGAAGAGTCCAGGACGATGCGCTTGCGGTCCGGGTCGTGGACGAAGCGGTAGCCCACGTTCTTGGCCTTGCACCACTCTTCGAGCTTGGTGCCGAGCACATCGAAGCGGAGGCTGTCAGCGACCGCGTCACCGACCAGAGGGTTGGCGCCGACGTCGACGCCAGTAACCTGCCGGTCCGCCAGGGCCTTCGAGCCGATGGCATGGTCGAGCTCCCACCACAGGGCCTGGCCAGCCGGGCCGCTCGCCCCACGGCTGTCCTTCGCCTGGTATTGCTGCCCGACCGGCTTGGACGGATCGGGGAAAGCGAGCCGGCCGTAGGCAAGTTTGTTGTCGCACTTACCGCTGGCGAAAACACTGCCCGCACCGGTATGCTGCTCAACCGTCCAGTACCGCTGGAAGAACTCGATCTGACCTGTGAAGATCGGGAAGTCGACTCCGTCTTGCCAGACGATGATTCCACCACCGCGCTGCAAGAGCTGCGCTTGGGGAGTGCGGTCCCTCACGAGAATCCGCCAAGTACCCTGCTGACAGTACCGGATGACGAGATCCATTTTGATCCACGTGCCAATTTCCCCTATTCGGTTCAGGTCCTTGTCCCGGGCCTCCACGCGATATCCCAAATGCATCTCATGTCAGTAGCTTTCGAATCGTGGGCGGAGAGTAAGCCGGAGTGATGCGGGCCCATTTCCTGCCGTAAGCCGTACACCGATGGAGCTCTTCCCGGGCTCGACCGGCCAGAGAGCAGGATTCGAGTCGAGAAGCGGCCAGTAGTTCTTTCCCTGATCGTCGGCCAGGGTCTTGCGGCCGGGCCGGGTGTCCACCGTCAGCACGCGGCCGGTACGGCGTCGGCTTCCCCGGCCGGCACGTTGATCCCGAAGGACGCCCCTTCGGGGCTGGTGAAGGTGAAGCCACGTACCGGACCCTGGATTTCCCACACCGGCCAGGCTTCGACCTCGCCTGGGTTGACGACCGGTATCGCCTGATCCGCCAGGACTCCGCGGCTCAGGCGGATGGGGAAGAGGCCTGCGTCCTTGCGCAGGAGTCCTTGGCTCCGGTTGAACTGCCACTCGGCAACGAGGAGGTCGTCGGCATAGAAGTAGGGGTCGAAAGCCGTCAGCTGGATGCCGTACTTGATCCACCGGAATCCCGCGGTGTCTGCGGCCTCGTTTCCCTCCATTCCGGCCTTGTAGTAGCAGTAGAGCTTACGGACCTGCGAGTCCGCTTCGATGAACTTCAGCACGCAGTACCCACGTGCGGGGTTTAGTGCAGAAATCAGCTTGCGTTTGAGTTCTTTGAGAGAGCGCCGGTCCACGCTGTATAGGTAGACCGGCAGCATCACTTCACGAGCTGCCACGCGGGCAGACCGGAACATAGAACCATCGAGGTTCGGGCTGCTATCGGCGTGCAGCTCGAAAGGTGGCGTGTCCAGGCCGGTGGCACCGGCCTGGAGCAGGATTCCAGGCCATCGCCGGTCGGTGAAGGAGGTGAGGGGGATTTCCTCCCCCTCACCGTCGCTTCCCGTGATCGACACGTAGGTGTGCCCCCACGCCATCGGGTGAGGCGGGATCGGCATCGGGTGAGGACGGTCCTCAACCACCTGATCGCGTGTTGCCGGAATGGGCAAGAGATGCCTCCTTGTCGATCAATCGCAACGACAACAACCCATCGGCGTAAAGGAGTTGTGGCGAGCGCCCTCATAAATGTCCACGCTCCCCCGTAGGGGTGGTGCGTGCATGCCTGCCCCGGCAGGCCGGGAAGCTTCCTTGCTGACCTGTGCGGTAACGGCCGCCGAGACCTACCCGGGAGGTCCGCCATGAGCAAGATCCGTCGCGTCAGCACCACTGCTGCAACAATCGCCGTCCTCGCCTTGGCAGGCATCACACTGGCCACACCAGCCCAAGCCATCCCCGTCGTCGATGTAGCCGACCAGGGCCTCAGCCAGGTCGCCAACGCTGCCTCGCAGGGCGTCCAGGCCGTCGCCGCGGGCGTCCAGGCCGTCGCCGGCGTCACGCAACTGGGCGCTAGCGCGCTGGGTTAGGGCCCGTTTTCGATTGTGATCAGAGCCGGGTTGAGGGCTCCGACGCCGATAGCCGCCTCGCGAGCGCCCGCCTCCTCGATCATCATCGTTGTCGATTACATGCCGTACATCACCTCCGCGTACTGCATGGCCCGCAGCACTGCCTGAGTTGTCGACTCGCTCTTGGCCTCGTGAATGTGGATCTCGTAGGTCCGGCCTTGGATAGGCCGTGACTACCTGACCAAGACCGCAGCCGCCAAGGCTCTGCGGGACTGGCTGACCAAGCACGAAGAAGAGATCGAGCGGCATGAAGAGGAGAAGAAGGAGGAGGCCAAGGCTGCGGCCGAAGCAGAGGCCAAACACGAGGATGCCGACCTGACACTGGGCGCACTTCTCGACCGCTGGCTTAAGAACCACCGAGGCGAGGGCACCACGACCTCAGGCTACGAACCCAAGGTGCACCTGCACATCAAGCCGCACATCGGGGATGTGTTGGTCGTGGAGGTGACAGACAAGCTGCTGGACGCCTTGTACCGGCAGCTTGAAACCAACCCGTGCCGCACGAACCACGGCAAGCCGCTCGGGCCGAAGACGGTCCTGCATGTCCATAACATCATCTCCGCGGCGTTGGACACGGTGACCGGCCCTACGAGGCTGCTTACCTTCAACCCTGCTCACTATGCGCAGCCGCCGACCGAACGGCAGATCAGGGCTGTTGAGCCCGATCGTCCGACCCTGACCGACGCGGAGACGAAGCGGATTCTCAGCGACATCTGGACGCCGTGCGGCAACCGGAGGTGTGACGGTGGGCTGACGCACCACTGCCTCAGAGACGCTCCTCTGTGGACGTCGTACGCGGCCACCGGGTGCCGCCGCAGCGAGGTGCTGGGGTGGATGTGGGACCTGATCAACTGGGACGAATGTTCCATCACGCTCGGGTGGGTCGTCATCGAGGAGGGCAACGCCTTCCTGCTCAGAAAGCTGACGAAGGACGGAGAAGACGACGCGGTCATCTACGTGGACCGGGCCCTGATGGACGTCCTGTGGTGGCAGTGGGAGCGTCAGCAGTACGAGAAGGAGGTGTTGGCGGACCTGTGGGTTGATCACGACCTCGTCTTCGCACGTGACAGCTACAAGCTGTTCAAGCAGAGCAACGCTGGAGGCCCCCAAGACCCCGAAAAGGTCTCGGCCCGCTGGCGCACCGTGCGGAGCCGCCAGGCCTTGCATGAAGCCTTCAGCCTGCAAGGCTGGCGCCGAACCAAGATCACGAACGACCTGGAGAACAAGGAGAACCCCGTCGAGGTCTCCGCGAACGCCCGTCACCGTTCGGGGCCTGGGTTCACGATGAAGTACTACGGCCAGAGGCGTGCCGACAACACCAAGAAGCTGGCGGCCTCCACCGCCAACAGGATCGGCCTTGCCGGAGCCGTTCCGGCCTGTCGTCGGACCGGGCTCGCGGGGCGGGCTCCGGGCGACCCGAGCAGCCTGCCGGTGCTGGCGCCCTGAGCAAGAGTGCGTCCGGTCTGGTCACGTGGTTGGTCACGCCGCCGGTCGCAGAAAGTTTAAAAACGTACTGGTTACGCTACTGGTCACGCTGACCGCTGAGCCAGTCACGGACAAACAGCAAAACCCCCGCTGAGCAGGGGTTTCGTCTGATCTTGCTGGTGTCCGAGGGGGGACTTGAACCCCCACGCCCGATAAAGGGCACTAGCACCTCAAGCTAGCGCGTCTGCCATTCCGCCACCCGGACAAGGTGTCTGTCCTCCGCGGTGTTCCCCGCGGCGACATGGATAACTCTATCAAGGTTTCGGAGTGCCTTTGACCAGGGCTTTCGCCGCCCCATACGGGGCAATGGCGGACAAGTGGGGGCGGGCGGGCCACGGGGGCGTCCTCGGTGGGGCGAAAGGCATGAGAGCGTGCGGGCGGGCACTGTCACGTGAGGGGTTGGTTCTGGATGGGTCGGGTCACCGCACGCCGCCGCGTCGTCCGCGTGCGCGAGGGGGTCGCCGGAACGCGGGCGGACACGCTCGTGGCCGAGGAGCCGCTGGAGATCCGCGTGGGCGGCAGGCCGCTGGCCATCACCATGCGCACGCCCGGCGACGACTTCGACCTGGCCGCGGGCTTCCTGGTGAGCGAGGGCGTCCTCGGCAGTGCCGAGGAGCTGGCGAACATCGTCTACTGCGCGGGGGCCACGGCCGACGGCGGCAACACCTACAACGTGGTGGACGTCCGGCTCGCGCCCGGCGTGCCCGTGCCGGACGTCACGCTGGAGCGCAACGTCTACACGACGTCCTCCTGCGGCCTGTGCGGGAAGGCGAGCCTGGAGGCGGTGCGCACCACCGCCCGCTGGCCGGTCGGGGACGGACCCGGCGGGCCGCTGCGGCTGGAACCCGCGCTGCTGGCCGAGCTGCCGGACCGGCTGCGCGCGGCGCAGCGCGTCTTCGACCGCACCGGCGGTCTGCACGCGGCGGCCCTGTTCACCGCGGCCGGGGAGCTGCTGGACGTGCGCGAGGACGTGGGCCGGCACAACGCCGTCGACAAGCTCGTGGGGCACGCCCTGCGCGAGGGGCTGTTGCCGCTGGCGGGCAGCGTGCTGCTGGTCTCCGGGCGCGCCTCCTTCGAGCTGGTGCAAAAGGCCGTGATGGCCGGCATCCCGGTGCTGGCGGCGGTCTCGGCGCCGTCCTCGCTGGCCGTCGACCTGGCCGTGGAGAGCGGGATGACGCTGATCGGCTTCCTGCGCGGCGCGTCGATGAACGTCTACGCCGGCGCGGAGCGCGTGGTGCTGGACTAGGACAGCGCCCCGCAAGGGGCGCGGGGCAGTGTCGATCTGCGGCTGCCGCCGCGTGGGCGCGACCGGCCACCGACGGCCCGCAGCCGACGCGCCACCCCGGGGGCCCGGGCGCAGCACGGCACTCCGTCTGCGGGCGCGTCGCGGCTTGTCGCGCAGTTCCCCGCGCCCCTGATGGGGCGCCGTGGTGAACCTAGGGGCGCGGGCCGCGCGTCGTGCGCCAGCGGCCGCCGAGGCGGCCGAGCACGCCGAAGCGGTCCCACTCGTGGAAGATCTCGGCCCATTGGCCGCCGACCTGCCGCAAACAGCGGCGGATCTCCTCGATCTCCTCGGTCGTCATCCGGCGCACCTCGGGCCGCAGCACGCCCGACAGCAGGTCGGTGCGGATCTCGTCCCAGACCGGGCTGAGGTCGGGCGCGGTGTGCCAGGCGACGAAGCACACGGCGGCGTAGGTGGGGGTGCGGTGCAGCAGTTCGCGTACCCGTTCGCCGCGGGCTTCGTCGGCGTACGCGGCGAGGAGGTGCTCGTCCTCGGAGTGGACGAGGTCGGGCAGTTCGGTGGGGGCCGGGGGCGGGTCCATGGACAGCAGGTGCCGGGCGAGGGCGTCGCACAGCCGCTCGTCGATGCCGGCCTCCAGCGGCCGGGCCTGGCGGCGCAGGGCGACCACGCGGGCGGTGCAGCCGGGCACGGCCTCGCCGCGGGCGAGGGCGCCGGCCTGTTCGAGCAGGAGCAGGGCGGCGCGGCGGCGGGGGTCGAGTTCGGCGCCGCCGGCGAGGGCGCCGCGCAGCAGCTTCCCGGCGAGGGCGGGGGCGACCGGGTCGTGGGGGCCGCTGGTGAGGGCGGCCCGCATGAAGGGCTCCTCCAGGCCGGCCGCGTGGTGGGCGCCGGGCGGGATGCCGTCGAGGAGGGCGTCGGCTTCCGTGGTGGTCAGGGGCGCGTCGCCCCACACCAGGCGGAAGGCCGTGCGCAGGACGGAGGGGGCGTCCTGGTGGTCGGGGCCGGCGGTCTTCATCAGGACGTGCAGGAGGGCGGGGCGGTCCTCCTCCGGATCGTCGGCGCCGCCGGGTCCCGCGTACGGCGGGAGGGCCGCGGCCATGGCGGCGGCCATGCTCAGGTGGGGCCGGCCGGCGAGGTCGGCGCCGGGCAGCTCCGCGGCGAGCAGGCGGGCGATGGGGCGCGGGTCGTCGGTGGCGGCGGTGTGGTCGAGGGAGTCGAGGACGGCGGTGCGCAGCCGCGGGTGGGCGTCGATGGCCGCGCGGACGACCTTGTGGTCGGGGGACGCCTCGTTGAGCAGGGCGGTGGTCAGGCGGGCGGTGAGCACGGGCATGACCGGGCTGTGGTCGACGCGCAGGGCCTCGGCCAGGCGCAGCAGGGTCAGGAAGCGGACGAGGGGCGTGTCGGAGGTTTCGGCGGCGCGCTGGAGCTCGGTGCGCAGGTCGCGCTTGAGGGGGGCGACGGCCGTGCGGGTGCCGGGTGCGCACAGTTCGTCGGCGAGCGAGGCCAGGACGGTCCATTCCTCGGGGGTGCGCTCGGTGCCGCCGGCGGCGACGGTGGCCAGCAGCCGTGTCCGCACGGTGGTGTCGAGGCTGTCGCCGGGCTTGTGGGTGCGGGCCCACCGCGCGGCGGCCGTACGGCCGTTCGAGTCGAGGGGGATGCCCTCGCGGGCGGCGAGGGCGGCGAGCCGGTCGGCCTCTTCGGCGGCGCCGCGGCCGGCGCCGAAGGCGGGGGCGGCGGTGCGGCGGGTGGCCTCGGCGAACAGGGCGGGGCGGCCGGCGAGCCAGATGCGTGCGGCGACGGCGGCCCACAGGTCGCGTTCGGCGCGGGCGGGGCTGGAGGGGCCGCCGGTGCAGTCGTGGACGCGGTAGCGGTGCTGGGCGGCGGCGGAGACGAACTCGAAGCGGGCGTCGGGGAAGATGCCGACGATCTGCTGCCGGGCCAGCATGGGGTGGCGGGTGTAGGTGGTGAAGGTGAGCCGGTCGGCGAGGTCGCGTGGCAGCACGGCGCTGGCGACGGCGATCCAGTGGGCGATGGCAGTGCTGTCCCGCTCGACGACGAGGATCTGCTGGGCGTCGGGGGTGCGGAAGAGGGTGCGTACGTCCGTCAGGAAGGGTTCGAGGCGCTCGGCTCGGGCCCGGACGAAGTCCAGCAGGCCCTTCTTGTCGATGAGCCGGGCCGGGACGACGGCGGTGAGCGGTTCGGGCACCCCGCCGTCGGGCGTCCGGTCCGACCAGGAGGGCGACTCCCACGCCTCGATGGGCAGCAGCCCGCCGGGCAGTCCGCCGCCCTCGGGCAACCGTACGGCGTGGGCGTGGAAGTTGCCGTGGCGGCCGACGCGCCCGGGCCCGGTGCGCACGGTGCGGCACAGCAGCCGGCTGCCGTCGGAGAGGCGGTTGTGGCTGAACGCCACGGGAAACGCGGCCAGTTCCTCGGAGGAGGGGCACTCGGGGGCATCGGCCGGGGGCTCGTAGCCGATGAGGTGCTCCGCCTCGCCGAGCAGGGTGATGGGCAGTTCGGGGCTGGCGGCGGTGAAGCGGAACCCGGATCCGTCGGCGCTCGTGGTGGCGGTCGAGGTGTAGTGCAGTTGCTGCAGGTTCACGCGACACCCCGTTCCGCCCTGGTCCACTGGTGGCTTGTCCGCCTCGTCCTCGTCTGCCTGCCCCGCCGGTGCCGTGCCGTACCGCACCGGGCGTCCACGCCGCCGGTTTGCGCCGCTTGAGCCCTGTGTAAGGGCAGCGGGCGCCGTCGGGTCGCCGCCACGCCGCCGCGTCCGCGGCTCCCCTCCGCCGCCCCACTTGCGGGTGACATCCCACCAGATCCGGCGGACCGCCGTCCGGGCTTTCGGGGGACTGCCGGCTGCGGCTCCCCCGCCTTCAGCTCCCCTCCTGGTCGGCCACGCGGGCGAGGAGCGCGAGGAAGAGCTCGCGCTCGGCGGGGGTGAGGCCGGCGAGGAGGGCCTCGTTGGCCTGCTCGCCGAGCTCGGCGAGGCGGGCGAGGCGGTCCCGGCCGGCGGGGGTGAGGGCGATGGCGTTCTTGCGCCGGTCGGTGGGGTCGGGGCTGCGGGTGATCAGCTCCTGCGCCTGGAGGTCGTTGAGGATGCCGACCATGTCCTTGGGGTCGAAGCCGGTGGTGCGGCCGAGCTCGGCCTGGGCGACGGGGCCGAGGTCGGCGACGGCGCAGAGCACGGCGTGGTGCTGCATGCGCATCCCGTCCTCGGCGAGCGCGTCGGTGACGAGCCGGCGGCCGCGGGCGGAGGCGCGGTTGAGCAGCCAGCTGGGGAGGGTGCGCAGCCGCGCGAGGGCGGCCGGCCCGGCCGCGGGCCGCGCGGCCGTCACTCCTGCGGGGGAAGCCTTGTCTGCCATGGCACGAGCCTAACGGAAACCATTGGACTTCCCAATGAAGGCGAGTATCGTGGGGGTTACCAACGTTGGGGCCCCCAACGAATGGCTATCGGTCTGGTGTGCCTGTTCATGGGAGGGGTGCGTCGCTCATGCGTCGTGTGCGGTATTACGAGAACGGTGGGCCCGAGGTGCTGCGAGTGGAGGAGACCGAGGTGCCCGTGCCCGGCACCGGCGAGCTGCTGGTGCGCACCGAGGCGATCGGCGTCACGCTGCCGATGGTCCGCAAGGTGCGCGCGGGCGGGCTGCCGCTGCCCGGCGGCCTGGGCGGCGAAGTGGCGGGGGAGGTCGTGGCCGTGGGGCCGGACGTCACGGGCTTCACGGTGGGCGAGCGGGTCACGGGGCTGTGCTTCGGGGACGCGTACGCCGACTACTCCCTCCTGCACACCGCCATGGCCTCGCCGGTGCCGGCGGGCGCGAGCGCGGTGGACGCGATCGGGCTGGTGCGGGGCGGGCTGGTCGCGCGGGGCGCCCTGGAGGCGGCCAGGCCGCAGCCCGGCGAGTCGGTGCTGGTGACGGCGGCGGCGAGCGGGGCCGGGCACCTGGCCATGCAGCTCGCCCGGGCCCACGGTGCCGGGCGGGTGGTGGCCGCGGTGGGCAGCGCCGCCAAGGCGGACTTCGTCCGCTCGCTCGGTGCCGACGAGGTCGTCACCTACCAGCAGGAGTCATGGGGCGAGCCCGTCGACATCGTGCTCGACGCCGTGGGCGGCGAGCTCCTCGGACCGGCGGTCGCCGCCCTGGCCCCGGGCGGGCGGCTGGTGGCCTACAGCTCGGGCGGCGGCACGGTCGAGGCGTACGACCTGCTGGTGGGAGCCAAGTCGGTGATCGGCTTCCAGATGGCCCTGATCGCCCGGAACCGGCCGCAGCTGATGGAGCGATGGCGGCAGGAGTTGTGGGAGCTGTTCGCCACCGGCCGTATACGTCCCCGAGTCCACGCGGAGCTGCCGCTGGAGGACGCGGCGAAGGCCCACGAGATCATCGAGGGCCGCGCCAACCGGGGCAAGGTGGTCCTGCGGCCGGTGTGAGCACCGCGAGTTGTGCTTGAGGGGAGGAGATCCGCCGCATACGGTGGCCCACCGGACACGTGGGGCCCACGAGGGCCCTGACGCGAAGGGACGGGCCGTGACGGCGCACTCTCCCACCGGCGGCCCGCTCCCCGGCACGGGGCCGTACCGCTTCCGTCTCCCCCACCGTCCCCTCCCTCCGTACTGCGCCGACCGGCTCGCCTCCGGTACCCGGGCTCTGGCGCTGTGCACCGCCCTGCTGCTCCTCCTGCTCCGGCCGGCGCCGACCGGAGCCCTCGTCCCCTCGCGCGCCACGCCGTCCGGACGGTCCGGGCCGTCCGGACCGTCCGCGCCCGAGGAGGCCGGCTTTACGGAGCGCGTGCTCTTCCGCGCCGACCAGGACCCGGGCTACGCCTGCTATCGCATCCCCGCCCTGGTGACCACCAACCGGGGGACCCTGCTCGCCTTCGCCGAAGGCAGGAAGGACAACTGCGGTGACGCCACCGGCATCGACATCGTGCTCAAGCGCTCCACCGACGGGGGGCGCACCTGGGGTCCGCTGCAGATCGTGGACCCCGGCGAGGAGGACACCCACGGCAACCCCGCCCCCGTCGTCGACCGGACCACCGGCCGGATCGTGCTCACCAGCACCTACAACGAGGGCCGGGACGACGCGGGCAACTGCGAGGTGCCCTGCGACCGGACGCCCCATGTGCAGTACAGCGACGACGACGGGCTCGGCTGGTCGCGACCGCGGGACCTGACGGCGCGGATCCGGCCCCCGCAGTGGAACTCCTGGTACGCCACCGGCCCCGGGCACGGCATCCAGCTCGCGCACGGGCCGCACCGCGGCCGCCTGCTGATCGGCCTCAACGCCGAGAGCCACGACGGGGAACGCGTCAGCGCCAATCACGCGGCCCTCGCCCTGAGCGACGACGGCGGGCGGCATTGGCGGCTCGGCGCCGTGGACACCCACCCGGTCGGCGCCGACGGGACGTACCGCCAAAAGCCCTCCGAGCTCACGTTGGCCGAGCGCGGCGACGGCACCGTCTACGTCCAGGGGCGCGAGCAGGACGGTACGGAGCTGGGCAACCGCGACGAGGCCGTCAGCCGTGACGGCGGGGAGAGCTTCGCCGCGCCGTTCCGGCCGCTGCCCGAGCTCTACTCCCCCATGGTGCAGGGGGCGGTGCTGCCGCTGCGGCCCGGCCGGTGGCTGCTGTCGCTGCCCGCCGACCCCGACCGGCGCCGGAGCATGACCCTGCGCTCCTCCTACGACGAGGGCCGCACCTGGGAGGGCGTGGAGCGCGGCCGGCGCGTCACCGCGGACTGGTCGGGCTACTCGGACATGACCGTCACGACCGACGGCAGCGCCGGGCTGCTGTACGAGGCGGGGAAGGCGGACGCCCGCCAGGAGATCCGCTTCGCCCTGGTCGGCGAGCGGTGGCTGGGCCCTCGGCGCGGGCCCGGTCCCACGACCCCGGACCGGGGTGCGGGTGCCGCGGGGGCGGAGGTGTTCGGCGGGGCACGGGCGGTGCGGGGGCGTTTCGGCGGCGGCCTGGAGTTCGACGGGCAGGACGACGCCGTGCGGGTGCCGTACCGGCCGTCGCTGCCGCTGGACGAGCGGGACTTCACCGCGGCGCTGTGGTTCCGCTACCGGGCGGGGGAGGTGCACGACGAGCAGCCGCTGCTGTGGATGGGTGGGGTGGGCGGAGCGCCCCAGGTGGTGCTGTCCGCGGAGCCGGGAACAGGGCGCGTCACCGGCCGGACGACGGTGAAGGGGCCGGGGCCGGGGCCGTCGCGCACGGCGACGGTGCGCTCGGCCGGCGGGTACGGCGACGGGCGCTGGCACCACGCCGTCCTGCGCCGCACCGGGAGGCTGCTGGTGCTCACCGTCGACGGGAGCCGGGAGTCGGTGCCGGGCGTGCCGGGTTCGGTGAGCCGGACCTCCCCGTTCGGGGTGCACCTGGGCCAGCGGCCGGATGCCCGGGGGTTCCTGACGGGCGCTCTGGACGAGGTCCGGGTGTACTCGCGGGCCCTGACGGATGCCGAAGTGACGGCACTGGGGGCGCGGAACGCGGCCGCGGACCGCCGGGAGGCGGTGCTATGGCTGCCGCTGGACCAGGTCGGCCGCGGCTGACCGGTCCTGCCCCTGCTCCGGCTCCGACTCGCGCTCCGGCCGCTCCGGCCGGTCCGGGCGCTCCAGCCGCTCCTGCTGGCGGGCGAAGTGCTTGGCGAGCACGGCGCCGACCATCAGCTGCATCTGGTGGAAGAGCATCAGGGGCAGCACCGCCAGGCTCGCCTGCGCCCCGAACAGCACGGTGGCCATCGGCAGCCCGCCGGCGAGGCTCTTCTTGGAGCCGGCGAAGGTCAGGGCGATGCGGTCGCCCCGTGGGAAGCCGAGCCGGCGTGCGCCGTGGGTGGTGAGGGTGAGCATGAGCGCCAGCAGGGCACCCTCGACGACCACCAGGGCGCACAGCTGCCACGGCGTCACCTGGTGCCAGACGCCACGCGTCATGCCGGCGCTGAACGCGGCGTACACCACGAGCAGGATCGAGCCACGGTCCACCAGTCCCAGCGCGGACCGGTGCCGGCCGAGCGGTCCGGCGAGCCAGCGGCGGGTGAGCTGGCCGGCCACGAAGGGCACGAGCAGCCGCAGCACCACGGACACCAGCGAGTCCGCCGAGACGCCACCCCCGCTGCGGCCCAGCAGCAGGGCCGCCAGCAGCGGGGTGAGCACGACGCCCACCAGGGTGGAGTACGTACCGGCGCAGATCGCGGCGGGCACGTTGCCGCGGGCCACGGAGGTGAAGGCGATGGAGGACTGCACGGTGGACGGCACCAGGCACAGGAAGAGCAGCCCGGTGTACAGCCCGGGGGTCAGCACATGGGGCACCAGAGCGCGGGCGGCGAGCCCGAGGAGGGGGAAGACGGCGAAGGTGCAGGCGAGGACCGTCAGGTGCAGACGCCAGTGGCGCAGCCCCGCCACGGCCTCGCGGGTGGACAGCCGTGCGCCGTAGAGGAAGAACAGCAGGGCCACGGCCCCGGTCGAGATCCCGTCGACGGCACTCGCGGCCGCCCCGCGGGCGGGCAGGAGCGCCGCGAGCAGCACGGTGCCGAGCAGGGCGGCTATGTAAGGGTCCAGCGGCACACGGCGCAGCAAGGGGGGCAAGGACGGGAGAGGGGGCATGGCCTCAGCCTTCCTGCCCGCCGGCCCATCGGGAACCCTGTTCACCCCACTCACTGTTATCACCAATCCCGATAACCAAGGCCCGGGCGGCTACGCTCACGGAGCATGTTCGATCCCGTACAGCTGCGGGCCTTCCTGGCGGTGGCCCGGACCCTCAGCTTCACGCAGGCCGCCCGCCGCCTGGGGGTACGTCAGTCGACGGTCAGCCAGCAGATCCGCCGGCTGGAGGAGGCCGCCGGGCGGCAGCTGTTCTCCCGCGACACCCACGGCGTGGCCCTCACCGAGGACGGCGAGGCGATGCTGGGCTTCGCCCGGACGATCCTGGAGGCCCACGAGAAGGCCGCGCAGTGGTTCTCCGGTACGCGGCTGCACGGCCGGCTGAGGTTCGGCGCCTCGGAGGACTTCGTGCTCACCCGCCTGCCGGAGGTGCTGGAGGCGTTCCGCCGCGAGCACCCCGACGTCGACCTGGAGCTGACGGTCGGGCTCTCCGGCGTGCTGCTCAAGCAGCTCGCGGCCGGCCGGCTGGACCTGGTGCTGGCCAAGCGCGACCCGGGCGAGCCGCACGGCCGCCTGGTCTGGCGGGACCGGCTGGTGTGGATCGGCGCGCAGGGGCTGCGCCCCGACCCCCGCCGCCCCCTGCCGCTGGTCGTCTTCCCGCCGCCGGCGATCACCCGCGCCCGGGCCCTGGAGGTGCTCGGGCGGCACGGCCGGGCCTGGCGGGTGTCCTGCACCAGCGGCAGCCTCAACGGGCTGGTGGCCGCCGCCCGCGCCGGGCTGGGCGTGATGGCCCACGCGCAGGGCATGATCCCGCCCGGTCTGGCCCCGGTGCCCTCCCGCGCGGGCCTGCCGGACCTCGGCCCCGTCGACGTCGTCCTGCTGCACGGGGCCGGCACGGGGCGCGACGCCGCGGTGCGCGGCAGCGCGGAGGCGCTCGCCGACGCGATCCTGGCGGCCGGCGACCGTCTGCACTCCCCATGAGCACCACCTCATGAACACCACCGCGCACAGTGAACACGTGCGACGGATTCCGGAGAGATTTCGTGCAGATCCGCTCACGGCGGGCCCCGCGCCGAGACGGTCCGCCGGAAAGGGTTCCGGCCGCGACGGGAACGGGTACGGTCACGGCGCTGTGCGAGCGTCCCGAGGAGCGAGAGGTTGCGCGAGTTCACCGTCCCTTCCCTGGTGACGGCGCCCCACGTCGGAGGGCTGGCGGACGTCGTCTTCGAGCATGCCGCGGCGGACCCGGACCGGGTGGCCCTCGGCCGCAGCACGGACGGCGTCTGGCACGACGTGACCGCGGGCGCCTTCCGGGACGAGGTGCTGGCGCTGGCCAAGGGCCTGCTCGCCCAGGGCGTCCGGTTCGGCGACCGGGTGGCCATCATGTCCCGTACCCGCTACGAGTGGACGCTGTTCGACTTCGCGCTGTGGACGATCGGCGCCCAGCCCGTGCCGATGTACCCCACGTCCTCGGCGGAGCAGGTCCACCGGATGCTGCACGACGCCCGGGTCACCGCGTGCGTCGTGGAGCACGAGGACCACGCGATGACCATCGGTTCGGTCGTCGACCGGCTGCCCTGCCTGGCGCGGCTGTGGCAGCTGGACGCGGGCGCGCTCGGCGAGCTGACCGCCGCGGGGGCGGGCATCGCCGACGAGGTCGTGCACCGGCACCGCATGGCGGTCACGCCCGGCTCGCCGGCGACGGTCATCTACACCTCCGGCACGACCGGCCGCCCGCGCGGCTGCGTGCTCACCCACGCCAACCTCATGGCCGAGACCGACACCATCGTCCGCCGCTACGAGCAGGTCTTCCGGGGCCGGCCGGGCGAGGAGCCGGCCACCTTGCTGTTCCTGCCGCTGGCGCACGTCTTCGGCCGCATGGTGCAGGTGGCGGCCGTCCGGGGGCGGATCCGGCTCGGCCACCAGCCACAGTTGTCGGCGGCCGCGCTGCTGCCGGACCTCAGGGCGTTCCGCCCGACGTTCCTGGCGGCGGTGCCCTACGTCTTCGAGGGGTTGTACGCCGCGGCGCGGCGGGAGGCCGAGCGGGAGGGCCGCGGCCGGCCGTTCGAGAAGGCCGCCGATGTCGCCGTGCGCTACGCCGAGGCGATGGAGGGGAAGTCCTTCGGCACCGGCCCCGGGCCCGGCACCGCCCTGCGGGTGCAGCACCAGGTCTTCGACCGGCTGGTCTACGCCCGGATCCGGGAGGCGCTCGGCGGGCGGGTGCGCTACGCGATGTCGGGGGGCTCGGCGATGGAGCGGCGGCTGGGGCTGTTCTTCGCGGGCGCGGGCGTCACCGTGCTGGAGGGGTACGGCCTGACGGAGACCAGTGGGGCGGCGGTGGCCAATCCTCCCGAGCGTCCCCGGTTCGGCACGGTGGGTCTGCCGGTGCCCGGTACGAGCGTGCACATCGCGGACGACGGGGAGGTGTGGCTGCGCGGCGGGCAGGTGTTCGCGGGCTATCTGGGCGACCGGCGCGAGACCGCCGCCGTGCTGCGCGACGGCTGGCTGGCCACCGGCGACGTCGGCCGCCTCGACGCGCACGGCTATCTGACGATCACCGGGCGGAAGAAGGAGATCCTGGTGACCTCGGGCGGCAAGAGCGTCTCGCCCCTGCTCCTGGAGGAGCGGGTGCGCGCCCACCCGCTGGTGGGCCAGTGCCTGGTGGTGGGCAACGACCGGCCGTTCGTGGCGGCGCTGGTCACGCTGGACGCGGAGGGGGTCGCGCACTGGCTGGCGATGCTCCACCGGACGGCTCCCGCACCGGCCGAACTGGTGAACGATCCGGAGCTGGAGGCCGAGATCCGGCGCGCCGTGGTGGCGGCCAACACCGCGGTCTCCCAGGCCGAGTCCATCCGCGCCTTCCGCATCCTGGCCACCCCGTTCGGCGAGGAGCAGGGGCTGCTCACCCCCACGCGCAAGCTTAGACGCAGGGCGATAGAGCGGGCCTATGCGGCCGACATAGATGCTCTGTACACAAAGTGACGCATGCGACAGCTGCGCCCCGGGAATGCATCCACCGGACCACAGGTTGACCCGTGGAGTAAGTGCTTCCATCCGTACGTAAGGACGACTGCTCGTGAGCAAGGTCCCCAGCATCACCCTCAACAACGGCGTCGAGATGCCTCAGCTCGGCTTCGGCGTGTGGCAGGTCTCCGACGAGGAGGCCACCACCGCGGTGACCACCGCCCTCGAAGCCGGCTACCGCAGCATCGACACGGCCGCCGTGTACGAGAACGAGGAGGGTACGGGCAAGGCCCTCGCCGCCTCGGGCATCGCCCGGGACGAGCTCTTCGTCACCACCAAGCTGTGGAACAGCGCGAAGGAGACCTGGACGCGCGAGAGCGTCCTGCGCGAGTTCGACGCCTCCCTCGCCCGCCTCGGCCTGGACTACGTGGACCTCTACCTCATCCACTGGCCCCGCGCCATGCGCGACGACTACCTGACGATCTGGCGTACCTTCGCGGAGATCGCCGCCAGCGGCCGTGCCCGCGCCGTGGGCGTGTCCAACTTCCAGCCCGCCAACATCGAGCGGGTGCTGGGCGAGAGCGACCTGGTCCCGGCGGTCAACCAGATCGAGCTGCACCCGAACTTCCCGCAGGCCGAGCTGCGCGCCCTGCACGCGCGGCACGGCATCGCCACCGAGGCGTGGTCGCCGCTGGGCCAGGGCCGCGGCCTGCTGGAGGAGCCCGTCCTCGCCCGCATCGGCGCCAAGCACGGCAAGTCCGCGGCCCAGGTCGTCCTGCGCTGGCACCTGCAGCTGGGCAACGTCGTCATCCCCAAGTCGGTGACGCCCTCGCGCATCCGCGAGAACTTCGACGTCTTCGGCTTCGTGCTGGACGACGAGGACATGGCGGCGATCGCCGGCCTCGACAACGGCACCCGTCTGGGCCCGAACCCGGACGAGTTCGACTGGAGCTGACCTCCTGGCCCGATGACCGGGCGGACCCAATGACCCGATGACCCGATGACCCGGCGGCTCCCGGGCCGGCACCGTGCCGGCCCGGGAGCCGGCTTCAGCGTGCCCCGTGCCCGTCGGCGACCGCCTCGATGCGGCGGGCGAGCTCCACGTCCAGGCCGGTGACCTTGCCGCCGACGCTGTGCGTGTTCACCGTCAGGGCGACGGTGTTGTAGCCGAGGGTCAGGTCGGAGTGGTGGTTCAGCTCCTCCTGGATCTGGGCGATGTGCACCACCATGGCCGCGGCCTGGAAGTGCCCGTCGAAGGAGTAGCGGCGCGCGATCCGGTCGCCCTCCAGCGACCAGCCCGGCAGCTCCTGGAGCCGTTCCTCCACGTCCTTCTTCGAGAGCGGTTCGACTGCCATCGCGCACTCCTTGGCGTCTCGTGGGTGTGGGACCGGTGAGGCAAGCGTCCCACGGGACGGCAGCGGTTTCCCGCCAATGTGCGCCGGAGGACACGCATGGGCCGCGACCGCTCTTCCGGGGTGCGTGGGGCGCCCCTATGCTCCGCGCCGGACATGACGGGTTACCGGCGGTAGGGGGCTGGGGCATGGCGGCAGGCACGCGCAGAGGGTTCATCGGCGGGGCGACGGCGCTCGCCGCGACCGCCGCGCTCGCCGGCACGGCCCAGGCCGCGCCCCGCCCGGCGGCCGCCGGGCGGCGGCGGGCCGG